>NZ_JANSHQ010000392.1:0-4825 GCF_047461715.1 Synechococcus sp. R8-2
TTGACTAGAGTCATGCTCCCCCAGCTACGCCCTGGATGAGGCGGTGGTGGACTACTATTACCAGGCAGCCCACCAGGCGGGGGCTCAATTTGCCCCCCGTTCTTTTCTCACCGGCAGGCTCAATTTGCCCATCCAAGACGACTTTCGCGTGGTGGCCAAGCCCATGGCTCTGGTCTGGGGAGAACAAAATCGTCTCACCGGCCCAGAACAGGCAGAGCGGTATCGCGCTTTGCGCCCGGAGGTGCCGATTTACCGATTGCCAGGGGCTGCTTTTCCGCACATTGAAGCGCCGCAGATCTTTTTGTCGGTGGCTTTGCGCTTCTTGGCCGAAGCCGATCCTGCCCTGCCGGGATAGACAGATGGGGGATCCCTTTGCCCCTTGGCAGAAAAAAGTGGGAGATTGGCGCAAGAAGCAGCCCTAGCGCCAGGGGTAAGGGCCGTGCTCTCGGTTGACGTGACCATCCCGAGCGCAGAGGGGAGTTGGTACGAGTCCGGCAACTCAAGTGGGCTCCCCGGCCTTATCTTCCCAGGGATCACCATCCACAGGAGTGGAGCTGGAAGGAGGAGGGGCAGGCTCAGAAGGAGGGGCCTCTTCTTTGGCATACTCCTGTTCCCAAGCCGGTTGTTCGGGGGCGGGTGCGGGCTCAGGTGGACGAGGACGCACAGGCTGCGGCTCAGGTTCAGGCTCTTCTTCTGCGTAAACGTCTTCTTCTTCGGCTTCGTATTCCTCGTCGTATTCTTCTTCGTAATCTTCCTCGACGGCGGAACTCTCGACAGCACTGGGCAGGGCAGGAGCAGGGCTAACTCCGGCTTCCCAAGGGGGCTTGCCGATTCCCAGGGTTTCCAAAATCCCCTTGGCCAGTTGGGTTAGGCGGGTCTCGGCGCCATCGGCAACAATAAGGCGATCCCCGCCCACAGAGACAATCTCGTCAGTGGAGAGCAGATAGGTGCTGAGGATAAAGCCAGGTAAAAAGGTGAGGCCAAGGTTGGAGAGCACCAAGCCCGTGATGATGCCGGAGACGGAGTTGAACTCAAAATCCTTAACTTTGCCAAGGCGGATCCCTTCTTCGGTCACCACCTCGCTGCCAACCACGCGACTCAGGCCCTCCAAGTCCAAGTTGTCGAAAACTTCTTCGCTGGGGACAAGAACTGCATCCTGACCCAACGCTGTTACTTGCCGCAGCTCCATCAAACGGGGGGATCCGGCAAGGGCTTTTTCCAGCACCCCCAGCACCAGAACCTGCTTGGCTTCCAGATCCGCCCAAACTTCGCTGACTACCCCAAGCCGGGCTGCGTTGCCCTGGCTGATCACCTGCGTTCCCAGAACCTGTGACCGCCGACGAACCTCTGATCGCACCAGCGCAACAGATCCTTTCCCAGTCGTCATGATGGTTTCCCCGTCGTAAGTCAAAACGTTCCCGTTGTTGGGCTGCGTGTCTGACACAGTTCGCCAGAATTAAGTAAGTTAATAGTACCACTGCCTGTCTCCTCCCTCGCGGGCTGCCCAGGTGGGATCCCGGCCAATCTGCCTGCTCCAGGCCAGAAACTGCTCTGCCATCGCGCCCAGGGAATAGTGCTCTTCTGCCCGTTGCCGACAGCGGCTCCTGTCGATGTGATCTAGGCGCTCTACAGCCTCTGCCAAAGCTGCCACGTTGTCCGGCTCGACGATCCAGCCGGTTTCTCCATCGCTGACAATTTCCGCGGGCCCACCCCGGCGGTAGGTAATCACCGGCACGCCACAGGCCAAAGCTTCCACCGCCACCAAGCCAAAGGCCTCCACCCACTTGGGGGTCATGATCAAGGCTGAGCATTGCCCCAAGATCCGCTGCATTTGCGGGGTGGGCAAAAACCCTCGGTAATCCAATTGGGCATGCGGGTACTGCTCTTGGATCTGCTGCCAGTAGCCTGGCTCTTGCAGGTGGCCTAGGATCACCACCGGCCTTCCCGTCTTCTCGGCTAGGGCAGCACAGTCTTCCAGGCCCTTTTCGGAGGCAATGCGCCCAATCCAACACAGGGATCCATTCCCTTGGGGCACAAAGTCGTAGAGGCGCAGATCCACCCCGCAGGGCAGATAGACAAAGGGATCCCGACCTGCCGCCATCTCGGCTCGGGCAAAGGCAAAGGTCTGGGCTTGCGCCCGCGAATGCACCGCCAGCCGACCAGGGTAGCGATGGGCAATGTGCTCTAGAGCCTGATCGACGGCATCGCTGAGGGATCCCATGCTAACAATGTGGGCCACCGGGGTGCGGAAAAAATCCGTCAAATAAAACGAGAGCCAATCGTAGCTCCAGTTCACGATTAGATCGAACTGATCTTGCAGGTGGGCAGCCCGCTGCCACAGGTTGGCCAGCAGAGAGGGGGTGTGGATCAGAACCGGCTGATCGCGGCGCTGGGTTTGCGCATAGGCCGGGGGAAGGCCCGCCACCGGCTCGATCACCTCCTCCGGCAACTCCGCCATTCGGGATCCCACAGGGGCCAACACCCGCACTTGGGATCCCATCTGGAGTAAGACACGCGTCAGGTTGGCAAGATTGAGCTCCACACCACCACCGGCCCCGGATCCCAGAGGTCCAACAGGGGTGGAGAGGAACAGATAGCGGTAGGGACGAGCCATAGGGAGAGCCTCGGTAGCTCAGCCCATTGTCTTCTCAATCTGGATACCTGAAGGCCTGGCCTCAAAGCCCACAGCCTGCCCAGAACTTTATGAGGCTTTGGCTACAAAAATTTCTCCCTTCTCCACCTTGACCTTGTAGATGGCCAGGTCTGCCTTGGCCGGGCCACGGGTACGGCTGCCATCGGCAGCAAAAGCCGAGCCATGACAGGGGCAGACAAAGTTCTCCCCCCGCCAGTTCACATCACACCCCGCATGGGGACAGGCGGCATCCAAAGCCAGCAGAGAATCTTCTTTTTGCGGATCCCCGACCAACCAGAGGGTGACGGTGTTTTTCCCAAAGGCGTTTTCCACCTTGAAGGGACCATCTTTGAGATCGGCCAGAGTGGCAACTTTCACAAACTCCGGCTCAGAAGCCTTAGAGCCAGAAGCAGTTCCCTGGGCCAGGGCAAAACGGCGCCGGGTAAACCCAGGTAACCAACCCACCAACGAGCCAAAACCGAGAGCCAGCCAGCGAAGAAAACCACGACGATTGTTGTACATGGCTATGTGTCCTTGGAGGTGTGCGAAATGTAGGTCATGAGCCAGCAAAAGACCGGCCCCTTCAGAAGGGATCCCGGTGCAAATGCTGCCCTTAACATTTTGTTACACCGGAACAGTTTCGGCCAGGGCCAAGCCGCACTTTTTCCGGCTAGAGTACGCAGTAGCCCTCTTCGTTGCTTGAGTACCGGGGATGGGCTCTTGCACTGCTGGAGCTTAGGATCGAGAGGTAAACAGCTCAGCAACCGCGCAGGCAAAGCCGGGCAACAGGGGAGAAGACAACGCATCCTGAGCCAACAGCGTTTCTACCAAGACCAACTGGGCCTGTTGTCTGCGATACACCTCTACTCTCTGAGCCAGCCGATCGACGATCCAGTACTCTTGCACCCCATGCACAGAGTAGAGTTTCCGTTTTGCCAAGCGGTCTCGATCCTCATGAACTTTTCCAGGTGATAGGACTTCAACCACCAGCTCAGGGGCACCCCGAAAATGTCCTGCTTCATCTTGAATCTGTGATAGCCGCTCATAACTAACCCAAACAACATCGGGAGACACATTATCAAATTCGGAAAAGAGGATCCCTGGCATGATTGAGGGTTCTCCCAATCCTGTTTCTAGCGACCACCGATGCAGTGCGGAGAACAAACACCCGATAATGTGCTGATGTTTGTGATGAGGAGAGCGAGTCACCAGCAGTTCTCCGTCGATGATCTCGTAGCGGATCCATTCATTCTCTGGAAGAGCCTCGATATCCCGAGTGGTCCAGCGTACTTCTGTAGCAGTCATTAGCTATCCCTATAGCAATAAATGGTGCTATGCCCAGGGCACCCTGCTGCTGTACCTACGACACTGGGCCGACAACTGCAACGCTGTCGCAACAGCGGGAACCGCACTTGGCGTAGCCAAATCTTAGCCCAGGATCCCGTTCACAGAAGCGAGACGGAGTCCTTCCTCTCTAACCACGACGGCTCAATGGGTAGAGCTTCTACGGAGCTGAACTATCGGTTGAGCTATCGTGTGGGGCTAGTTGGGATAGATGCGCAAGCGGCGGTTGGGCTCTTCGCCAAAGCTTTGGGCCCGCAGGTGGTAATGTTCCACCAACTGGTGTTGGAGCTTGCGGATCAGAGGCGAACGGGGCAAAAGTTCCACTGGCTGAGACTTGGGAATGACAATTTGCTCCACCGCCAGGCGGGCTTCTTCCAGAGCTTCGGTTTCATCGCCTGAGCTGGCGCGAATGAACAGCTCCAGGTCGGAATCGGATCCCTCTTCGCTTTCGATGTTGAGGATGTGGCGCAGGGCGCGGGCCAGGGCAATCAGAGTATTGGCCTTAACGGTGTGAATCGGGATCTGGCGGGAGTGGGCCATCTGCTGGATCTTGGAACGGCTGCGCACCTGGGATCGCAAGGCCAAGACAATGTCTGCCTCGTCTAGATCTTTGGTGACATCCGCCGACAGTTTCAGGGTTTGGATCACCTGCTCCAGGTAGAAGCGGCTCACTCCGTAGGGGTAGATCATCAGCGGCCCATCCGGATTCTGCTGCCGTCCTGTCGGGGCTAGGGCGGATCCCTCCCAGTCCAAATCTTCTTCTTCGTCAGAGCCGGATTCTACTCTGGATTCGGCCACCACCTGAGCGGCAGGACGGGATCCCGCTGGCGTTAGCGGGACGGAGTCCTC
>NZ_JANSHQ010000393.1:0-1363 GCF_047461715.1 Synechococcus sp. R8-2
TGGATGCCTTTACCCGCGAGGATATGTGGGAAATGTTGCAACGGCTGTGGCTGCGCACCGGCTGCACCGCCATTTTGATCACTCACGATTTGCGGGAGGCGGTTTTCCTCTCCGATACCATTTATGTGATGGGGCCACGGCCTAGCGAGATCATCTTTTCCCTCAAAGTGGATCTGCCCCGTCCACGCCCGCTGGAGATCTGCCTGACGGACGAGTTTCACCGCTTGGTCTCGGAAGTGCGCCGGCACATTCGGCGCAGCTATTAGGCCAAAGAGCCCTTGATCCAAAAAATCTGGAAAGGTTTGCTGGACAGGTTACCGCGCATTTCTGCCGAGGGATCCCATGAAAAAATCATTTGACCGATTTTTGCAGACCCAAACGGCTTCTGTGGTCTTGCCCGCTGTCACCATCGTTTTGACCCTTGTGCTCTGGCAGGTGGGGGTGGGGCTGTTCAACGTTCCTCGCTTCATTCTGCCGGCGCCCACCCAGATCCTGGCAGCCATGAACCAGTGGAGCCCGGTGATTCTGCGTCACTCCCTAACCACCCTCACTTCGACGCTGCTGGCCTTTGCGCTGGCTTTGGTGGGGGGGATATTGCTGGGATCGATCATCGGCAGCTCCCGCCTGGCCCATCTGTGTTTGTACCCGCTGCTGGTGGGGTTTAACACCATCCCGAAGGTGGCTTTGGTGCCGCTGCTGGCGATTTGGTTTGGCTTGGGCCTGATCCCGGCGGTGATCACGGCCTTTTTGCTGGCCTTTTTCCCCATTGCAGTCAATGTGGCGGTGGGGCTGGAGACGGTGGAAGCCGAGATGCGAGATGTGCTGCGCTCGCTGGGGGCCAGCTCTTGGGAGATTTTCACCAAGGTGGGGCTACCCCACAGCATGCCCTACCTGTTTGCCTCGTTGAAGGTGGCCATCTCCTTTGCTTTTGTCGGCTCGGTGATCTCGGAGACGGTGGCTTCTAACCAGGGGCTGGGCTACCTGATCGTGTCGGCCAGCTCTTCTTTTGATGTGCCTTTGGCCTTTGCGGGTTTGGTTGCCCTCGGCATTATGGGCATTTTGCTCTACACCTTTTTTGCGGCTTTGGAGCGCTATGTCCTGTCCTGGCGACAGTAGCATCTGCTCCAGGGGATCCCACCGATGCCTGAACAAGCTAGCCCAAATCTGGAAAAGTGGCCCGCACTGCCGGGTGGACGATCTTTCCTGCCCTGATGTTGAGCCCTTTGGCCAAGGCCGGGTCTTGTTCCAAAGCAGCGGGCAAGCCGAGATTGGCCAGCTTGAGGATGTAGGGGAGTGTGGCGTTGACCAGCGCTTGGGTCGAAGTCCAGGGAACGGCTCCGGGCATGTTGGGAACGCCGTAGTG
>NZ_JANSHQ010000394.1:0-1717 GCF_047461715.1 Synechococcus sp. R8-2
GTTCAGCGTAAATGTATCAGCTCCGCTAACGCGACCAGGATCCCTCCAAGTGGGATCCAACCGGCAAGCGACCCTGGGCCGGGATCTGTCCCAACAACACCTGCAGCAACGCCTGTAGAGAGACGGGGGTAGTGCCGTAGCAGGCCAAATAGACCGGGATCTGGGGCAGGGCAAAGGCGTCGTAGGGGGATCCCAAGGCCAACCCAATCACCTTTTCCGGCGGAAGGGATCCCAGTAAGTCCGCCGGCAACTCCTTCTGAAGCGGGTAACGAAACAGATCAAGGGATCCCACCAGCACTTGGTCAGCTCTTGACGCCCCTTGCAGGGTTGTTTGCAAATCCTCAGGGGTAGGCTCTGGGCTGATCTTGAGAACCTGAGCACCGGGCCAGACATTTTGGAAAAGATCCCCCAGAAGAGGCACAGGGGTAATGAGCAGCGGGTCGGGGGCTAAGGGGGGCAGGGATCCCCGTACTAGGGTGATGCTGTCTTGGGCGATTTGGCGGGCCAGTGCCCGGTGGTTTTCCAAGCCGGCAGGGGGGAAAGGGGGGCAGGGGGATCCCAGCCTGTAGCGCCGCTTCAAGGCCAAAATCCGCTCCACTGACCGATCCAACTGCTCAACCGACAAACGACCGGCACGGAACTCCCGCAGCAGATGGGCATAGGCTTCTTTTTGGATGGCCGGGCTAAAGCCGGGATCTGCCCCAAACACCAGCACATCGGCTCCTGCCCTAAAGGCCAGTTCTGCCGCTTCGGGAATGCCGTAGGTGCGGGCAATGGCCCCCATGGTCAGGGAATCCGTCAGGACAAGACCCTTGAAACCCAGCTTCTGCCGCAGCCAGCCGGACACCACCTCAGGGGCCAGCGTTGCCGGTTGCAAGGACTTCGTCCCGCTGTCGCCGACGGATCCCAGAGCCGGCATCACCACATGCGCCGTCATCATCGCCTCTGCCCCTGCCCGGATCAAAGCCTGAAACGGGCGCAATTCCGTGGTCTGTAGCGCCTCCAGAGGGCGATCCACCCGCGGCAACCCCAGGTGGGAATCCATATCGGTGTCCCCATGGCCGGGAAAATGTTTGGGCGTACAGAGGATCCCGGCTTGCCGATAGCCGCGCCACAGGGCGAGGCCGTAATCTGTCACCTGTTTCGGGTCTGACCCAAAGGCTCGGATGCCGATGATGGGGTTGTGGGGGTTGCTGTTCACGTCCACAACAGGGGCGAAGTTGAGGTTAAACCCCAAACTTTTCAGCTCCGTTCCCACCGCACGGGCCATAGCTTCCGCCTTTGCCAGGGATCCCGCTGCTGCCACTGCCATGGCGCTGGGGAACACCGTCACCCCCTCGGTAAGGCGCACCACCGGCCCCCCCTCTTGATCAATGGCTATCCACAGGGGGACAAGGGCTTGTGCCTGAGCCGCGGCAATGAGCTGGGCCACCTGAGGCAACGTTTGAATGTTGCCGGCAATCGAATAGAAGATCAGCCCGCCCACGTGGTAGTCCCGGATCATCTCCTCGAGAGCGGAGGAAAACTCAGCTCCCTCAAAATAAACCAGAAACAGTTGCCCCACTTTCTCCTCAAGGCTCCAAGCCCTGGGATCCACTGCGGCAGCGGGACGGGGTCCTATCGAGCATGTCAAAGCAGATGTCCTAAAGCAGATGTCCTTGGGCGTCGCTGCCAAGAAAGCCGGTCAGGATGAGCGTAAACTACCCGACATCAACCG
>NZ_JANSHQ010000395.1:0-10272 GCF_047461715.1 Synechococcus sp. R8-2
GTATTTATTTTGGGAGGAGGGTATCCTGTGCCGGATGGGCAGGGCAAAGTTTACAACACCGCCGCCCTCTACAGCCCTGACGGCAAAGAGCTGGCCCGCTATCGCAAAATTCACCTGTTCGATGTGAATTTGCCCGATGGCAATACCTACCGCGAGTCGAACACGGTGGTCAGCGGAGATGAGGTGGTCACCTGCGAGCAAGAGCAACTGGGGAACCTCGGTTTGTCGGTCTGCTACGACGTACGCTTTCCAGAGCTGTACCGATCCCTGGTGGATCGCGGAGCCCAGATTTTGCTCATCCCTGCCGCCTTCACGGCCTACACGGGTCGGGATCACTGGCAGGTTTTGCTGCAATGCCGGGCCATTGAGAACACCTGTTACGTGATAGCCCCCGCCCAGGTGGGCACCCACTACGAGCGGCGACAGTGTCACGGCCATGCCATGATCGTGGACCCCTGGGGGACTATCTTGGCGGATGCGGGTGGCGAAAAACCGGGGGTGGCCATTGCTGAAATTAACCCAGAGCGTTTCCAGTTGGTCAGGCGGCAGATGCCTTCCCTACAACACCGTCGGCTGGCCTGCACCGTCACCCGCTAGGGATCCGCTATGCCTTGGCCCCCCCTGATTCTCTACAGCAAGCCCGGCTGCCACCTGTGCGAAGGCTTGGCCGATAAGTTGCGGCAAATCCCTGAGATCACCCTGTTGGAAATCCGCGACATCACCTCCAACCCGAGTTGGTGGGAGCAATACCAACTGAAAGTTCCCGTGCTCACCCTGGCAGGGGATCCCGAGCGACCTTTGCCACGTCCTTCCCCTCGGCTGACGGTGAGCCAGTTGCGGGCTTGGCTTGAGAAACAGCTCCGTTGAATTTCTCCTGCTGCTGCCGGAGCTTTCTCTGCCATGCCTATGGAGAGAGCAGCGATTCGCTGCGGGCGGTGTAGCCGGCTTGACGCAGGGCTTCAACGGCGGCTTGGGCATTGTTAACCCAAAATTGGGATCCCATTCTCACCCAAAGGGTATGGGGATGGGCGGTGATGGCAGCCACGACAGGAATGCGATTTTCTTCTTTGGTTTCCGAGCGTTGGCGGGCGATCAAGGTTTGTAAACGATATCGATCCTCCAGTGTCCCGGCAGAGTCGAGAGGGATCTCCACCGTTACCCAGCTAACAGATTCAATCGGTTGTAAATCTTCCACAATCAGTTGCACCTGTTCATCCCGCTGATCCACTTTGGCCCAGACCCACAGCCGTTGATCCACCTCCAGGCGACCTCGCAAACGTTCGTAGGTTTTGGGAAAGATCACCGCTTCACAACTGCCGGTGAGATCTTCCAGTTGCAAAATGGCCATGCGATCCCCTTTCTTGGTTGTCACACTTTTCATGGCAGTCACCAAGGCGAGAACACCCACAGAGGCATCGGCTGCACAGCCGCCCAGGTCAGCTAGGTTGACGGGGGCCAGTAGCCGCGCTTGTTCCTGAATGCGACGCAGCGGATGATCCGAGACATAAAACCCCAACAGTTCCCGTTCCAGCCTCAACTTTTCCTGGGGTGGAAAATCCTCGGTAACCGGCCCACGCGGAGCTTCCACAAATCCATTGCCGGCGCTGCCACTGCTCCCCAGTAAATCGAACAAGCTGGCTTGGCCAATGGCTTTGGACTTGGCTCGCTGCGCTGCCCAACTGAGGATGGGATCCAAATCGGCAATTAGTTGTTTACGATTTCCAGAAATACAATCAAAAGCGCCCGCACAAATCAGGGCCTCCAGGGCACGACGGTTAACAATGCGCAGATCCACCCGCTGGCAAAAATCCGCCAGAGAGGTAAAGGGGCCACCAGCTTGACGGGCGGCAAGAATGTTTTGAATGGCACCTTCCCCCACATTCTTCACGGCTCCCAGGCCAAACAAAATACTGGATCCTTGGGGGGTGAAATCCAGGCCGGAACGGTTGATATCCGGCGGCTGAATTTGGATCCCAATTGACAAGCAATAGGTAATGTAGCGCTGTACCTTGTCCTGATCTCCCCCCACAGAAGAGAGCAAGGCTGCCATATATTCCGTTGGGTAATTAGCCTTGAGGTAAGCTGTTTGAAAAGTAATCAACCCATAGGCAGTAGAATGCGATTTATTGAAGCAATACTCGGCAAAAGCAACCATTTGATCAAACAATTCTGTAGCAACTGCTCGGTTTACCCCCCGCTCGGCTGCCCCCTGCACAAATTGCTCGCGGTGTTTCTCCATCTCGGAGACTTTCTTTTTCCCCATCGCTCGCCGCAGCAGATCGGCTTGGCCTAAGGTGTATCCGGCCATGTCTTGGGCAATGCGCATGATCTGTTCCTGGTAGAGGATGGCTCCGTAGGTATCCTGAAGAATGGGCTTGAGGAGTTCGTGGGCATAGGTTACCGGTTTGCGACCGTGCTTGCGATCGATAAAGTCGGGGATCATTCCCGTATCCAATGGGCCTGGCCGGTACAAGGCCAATACTGAAGAAATATCTTCCAGGTTGGAAGGTTTGAGCTCCCGCACCACCTGCTTCATGCCAGAAGATTCCAGTTGGAAGATCCCTTCCAGCTCTCCCTTTTCCAAAAGCTGGTAGGTTTTCTTGTCGTCTAGGGGTAGGTTATCCAGATCTATATTGACGCCATTGTGTTCTCGGATCAGTTCCACTGCCCGCTGAATCATCGTCAGGTTGCGCAGACCCAAAAAGTCCATCTTCAGCAAGCCCAAAGACTCGATATCTTCCATCGAGTACTGGGTGATAATTTGGCCTTCATTGTTGTACTGCAGAGGCACGATCTCATCTAAGGGATCCTTAGCAATCACCACACCGGCAGCGTGAACCCCGAAGGTTTTGTTGGTGCCCTCCAACAAACGTGCCAGCTCGATCCAGCGGTGGGTGGTTGGGTCTTTCTCGTATTTTTCTTTAAACTCTGGAGCGGGAGTATCCTCGCCAATCATCTCTTCCAATTTTGCGGGCTTGCCTCGGGATACCGGGATCAATTTCGCCATTTTGTCGGCTTCTGAGTAGGGAATGTCTAAGACTCGACCGACATCTTTGAGAATGGCTTTAGAGGTCATGCGGTTAAAGGTGATGATCTGGGCGACTCGCTCTTGGCCGTATTTGCGGGTCACATAGTCGATCAGCTCTCCCCGCCGCTCGATGCAAAAATCCGTATCGATATCCGGCATCGATTGACGTTCTGGATTGAGAAATCGCTCAAACAGTAGGCCGTATTTAACCGGGTCAATGTTGGTAATTTGTAGGGCATAGGCCACCAGGGATCCTGCTGCCGAGCCTCGCCCCGGCCCCACCGGGATCCCCTGCTCGCGGGCATAGCGAACGTAGTCCCAGACCACCAGGAAATAGCTGGAGAAGCCCTTTTGTTGGATGATGTTCAGCTCAAAGCGCAGGCGCTCCTGGTAGTTTTGGGGGATCTGATCCGGCTGAGCAACACCGCAGCGCTTCGCCAGCCCCTGCCAGGCCAATTCTGTGAGATAGCTATCGGCAGAATGGCCCGGTGGAACCGGGTAGTCGGGCATGCGCATTTCCCCAAATAGGTCATAGCCCTCGATCTTTTCCAGCACCTTCAGGGTGTTGGCGATGGCCTCGTCAATCACCTCCTGTTCCAAATGGTCACGGCAGAGACGGCGCATCTCTTCTGGGCTTTTCAGGTATTCGGTTCCGGTGTAGCGAAGGCGATTTTTTTCAGTAAGGGATTTGCCTGTTTGAATGCAGAGCAGCGCATCGTGGGCCTCTACATCCCAGCAGGAAATAAAATGGCTATCGTTGGTGAGGATGATCGGGATCCCCAATTCGCGGGCGATGCGCACCAACTGCACGTTGACAAAGCGATCTTCTTGATAACCGTGATCCTGAATCTCGATGTAATAATCATCCCCAAACTGCTCTTGGTACCAAGCGGCAACTTCACGGGCAATTTCTGGCCGCCGCTGCAAAATAGCTTGAGGCACTTCTCCTGCCAAGCAGCCGCTGGTGACGATCAGCCCTTCTTTGTATTGCACCAAATACTCTTTGTTGATGCAGGGGCGAGAGAAAATCCCTTTCCCTTGAATGCCATGTAGATGGGAAATGGTGGTTAGCTTCACTAAGTTTTTGTAGCCCTGGGTATTTTTGGCCAGAACCACTTGGTGATACTTGGGGTACTTGCGGCTTTTGTCGCGGATATCGCCGTTGATTACATACATTTCATTGCCGATGATTGGAGTAATCCCTTTGCTTTTACACAGTTTCACCAGCTCTAACGCCCCATACATGACACCGTGATCCGTCAGGGCCAGCCCCGGCAAACCCATAGCGACCACCTGCTCGATCAGACGCGGCAATTGGCTGGCGCCATCCAAGAGGCTGTATTCGCTGTGGAGATGCAAAGGAACAAAAGACATGGCAACGCTATGGATAGTGGGATCCCTTTAACCTTAACTCAGCGTGTCCATTTCTCGACTGCCTGCAGATGCCGCTACAGTAAAGTCAGCTGATGTTTTTTCCCTTTTCTTGAATCTATGGATGCTCCCATTCGCCTCACCCAGTACTCCCACGGCGGTGGCTGCGGCTGTAAAATTGCCCCGGCCCTGCTGCAACAAATTCTCAGGGATGTGCCCCTGCTATCCCCAAATCCGGCTTTGTTGGTGGGAGCTGAAACCAGCGATGATGCGGCTGTCTATCAACTAAACGACCACCAAGCCCTAATTTTGACCACCGACTTCTTCATGCCGATTGTGGATGAGCCGGTGGATTTTGGTCGGATCGCGGCGACCAATGCCCTTTCCGATGTCTACGCGATGGGGGGCACTCCCATTCTGGCTTTGGCGGTTTTGGGCATGCCGGTCAATACCCTGCCGATGCAGGCCATCCAAGGGATCATGGCCGGAGGGATCCAGGTTTGCCAAGAAGCCGGGATCCCTTTGGCAGGGGGGCACTCCATCGATTCGCCGGAGCCCATCTTCGGCTTGGTGGCAGCAGGTTTGGCCCATCCACACCACATTCGCCGCAATGCCACGGCCCAACCTGGGGACGATCTGATCCTGACCAAGCCGCTGGGGATCGGGGTGATGACCACCGCTCTGAAAAAGGGTCAGCTCAGTGCGGCAGGCTACGCGGAAGTTTTGCAGGTGATGACCCAGCTGAATCGCATCGGCTCGCAACTGGCTCGGCGACCGCAAGTTCACGCCATGACGGATGTAACAGGGTTTGGCCTGCTGGGACACTTGCTGGAAGTCTGTCGCGGCTCCGGGGTGGGGGCCAGTTTGGATCTGGCCTCCATTCCGTTTTTGGCAGAAGCGCTCTCGCTGGCAGAAGCGGGGATCTTCCCAGGGGCGGCTCGTCGCAATTGGCAGGGCTATGAGGGGGTACAGGCAGAATCCCTACCCGAGTGGCAGCAACTGCTGCTGGCAGATCCCCAAACCAGCGGGGGCTTGCTGGTGGCGGTGGATCCCGGCTACACCTCAGACCTCTTGCAAGAGCTGCACAGTGCCGGCTACCCCTACGCCCGTCGCATTGGCCGATGCCAAGCTGGAGACACCAGAATCCATGTTACCGGCAAGATCAGCCTCAGCCCAGCGGCAGCCTGAAGAAGACCCTCTGGCAATACTCACCATGCAAAGTCTCATGCAAAGTCTCGATAGAGGGCTCAGTATGAAGATTGCGTCAAGCAGCTCTGAGAAAGTTAAAGATACCATGTAAGGCAAGGGAAGGTTAGGATATCCTGAGATCTATGAGCGAGCTTCCCCCCAGCCGTAGTCTGGTTCAGCGAGTTGAGCCTGGCCAGCTGATTCGAACCCTCAGCAGTGGGCAATTGCTGATGGTGGATCCCCAGCGGCACAACGCCCTGATCATCTGCAAGACGTTTCATGCTGAGTTTGCCGGGCCGGGTGCTGCTGTTGGGGGGCCATTGGATGTGGAGTCCGGCGGCGTTGTCCCGATTGGGGATGTGGTTTTGCTGCATCCGCAAGACCACCAAGAGCGGCAAAATGCCTATGCCAAGCGGCTGCACTGGATGCGTTGGCTGCAGCAAATCACCGACAATCCTTTGCCGGCCCAGCGGGCGCGGGTTTTGCTCTTTAGCTTAGAGGAATTTTTCTCTGCGGATTTGGTCAGCCAATTGCCCGATGACATTTTGGCACGGCTGGTGGGGGTGCTGCCCCAGACGATTGCTGCGGTGCGGATGGAGATGACGGCCCTCTACAGCCCCAGCTATTCCTTGGCAGGCTGAGCTTGTCTTGGACTGGGGAAGGGACTCGTCCTGCCAGCATGAATCGGTGACACCTTGCAGCCCTCTCTGCAACTGGAACAAGACACGATCAGCTACACTGAAAGCCAATTTGCGTTGGCATTTGGTTCAACTGGACTCGACTGGAATCTCTGCCTTATGCAGTGGTGGAAACGGCTTCGCCGCAATCGATGGGCCCAAGCAGGAGCCTACATTCTTCTTGTTTTCTACGCCTGCGCCATTTTTGCCGAGTTCGTTGCCCCCTACAGCCCACTGGAATCTCAACCGGGGGGATCCCTTCTGCCGCCCACCGCCATTCACTTTTGGGATGAATCGGGCGCTTGGATTGGGCCCCACGTTTATCCAACCCGCCAGGGGCCAGTGGATCTGGAAACGGGAGAACGCCCGCTCTTGGTGGATACCAGCCGTCCAGCCGGGATCCGCTTGTTTGTGGCCGGTACTCCCTACCGTTGGTTGGGGTTGATCCCCTCCAATCGGCATCTGTTTGGCACCGTCCCGCTGCGGCCTGTTGCAGAAGCAGGACAGGTGGGATCCCCAATCGGCGAAGAGCCCTCTGTGGCACGGCTACACCTGCTGGGCACCGATGATCAAGGTCGGGACTATTTCAGTCGCTTGGTCTATGGCGGGCGCGTCAGCCTGTTTATCGGCTTGGCGGGCATTGGCATCTCTTTCCCCATTGGTCTGCTGGTGGGGGCCATATCCGGCTACCTTGGGGGCTGGGTGGATACGCTCCTGATGCGCTTGGCAGAGGTGTTGATGTCGATTCCGACGCTGTATCTGCTGGTGTCGCTAGCAGCGGTGTTGCAGGTGAATCCGCTGACCGGGGTGCCCTTCAGCAATGCCGAGCGCTTTTTGGTGATTGTGGTGATCCTCTCTTTTGTGGGTTGGGCGGGCCTAGCCAGGGTGATTCGTGGGCAGGTGCTGTCCTTGCGAGAGCGGGACTTTGTGCAGGCAGCGCGGGTGGCCGGGGCGGGATCCCTGTACCTGCTGGTGCGCCATATTTTGCCCCAGACAGCCACTTATGTGGTGATCTCGGCAACCTTGGCGGTGCCCGGCTACATTGCGGCAGAGTCGGTGCTGAGCCTCATCGGGTTGGGGATCCAACAGCCGGATGCCTCTTGGGGCAACATGCTCTCGCTGGCCACCAACGCTTCGGTGATCATCCTACAACCCTGGCTGGTGCTGGCCCCCACTTTGATGGTGGTGCTGACCTCTCTATCCTTTAACCTGCTGGGGGATGGTTTGCGAGACGCCCTCGATCCTCGGGAAGGGTGAGCTGCTTCCCCATTGCGCCGAGTGAGGGGAATGGAGTGGCCTGCAAATCACCGCTTTCCGTCGGGATAGAGCCGGTTTAGACCCTTGCGAGCCTTAGCATGGACATCCAGGGTGGCATCCATTTTCAGGATCTGCCGGTAAACTTGCTCGGCACGAGCCACTTCCCCTTCCTGTTCCAACTTTTCTCCTAGCTTGAGCAAGTTTTGGGCTGAGAGATCTGCCCAAGGATTCTGTTCGGCTGTTGGCTCCTGCAGTTGCCGCAGCTCTTCTAGGCGCTCTTGCACCATCGGTCGTAACAGCCAAGAGTCATCCAGATCCAAAACCTCTCGGTAGTAGCGCTGGGCCTCTTTAAAGTTCTTTTGCTCGTCGTAGGCTTCCGCCAGTTGTAGCGCCAGTTCCGCTGTGGGCTGATCCTTAAACTGGCGATGCAGTTGGTTCAGTCGCCGCACAAAGGGGGATCCCTGCTGCGGGTTTTTCAAATCCGGGGCGTGCTGAACCGGCAGATAGTCGTCCCTCTTCGCCGATGGTTGAGGGGAAGGGGCAGGCTCTGCAGCTTGAGGTCGAAGGGGCGCTTGGCGGCTGATGCTTTTGGGATCGATGGGGGTGGGCTTGTAAACCCAAATTGGCTGATCCGGAGGAGATGCGGGTGGGGTTGGGCGTGGGATCGGCTGCGGCAAGGGAATGGTCTTGCGATCCGGCGGTTCAGGAGATGGCTGCTTCAGCTCCTCAAGGGTGCTGGGAGGTTTGGGGGCCTGAAATTGAATCGCTTTGGGAGTCTCCCTGCGCTCTTGGGCCAATTCTCGGTACAGAGCGGCCAATTGCAGGTACCCCGCTTCTTCATAGGCAGTGGCCAGCCAACGGGCATTCTCCGGACTGGGATCCGCACGATAAGCTCGCCGGAGCAACTGCAAAGCAGTGCCGTAGTTGCGCTCTCGAATGGCTGCCCGTCCCAAACTCGCTGAGCTGGCCCCGGTCGTATCGCTAGCCATAGGTTTCCGTCATGCCTCGCTGTGCGCCGATGATAGATCAGTTCTCCCTAGCCAGCCACCTGGGGCAACCTTTGCGACTGGATCCCTTGGCCTTAGCATACCCTTGCCAAGCTGAACGTTGCTTGCCTAGAAGGGTCTCTCTGGAATTGGGTGGCAGACTTCTTTGCCGATACTGATCCGACAATTTGAGAGGACAATTTGATTATTACTGATTATTAAGACATTGAGATCTGGATGTGAGGTCGACTTTCAAGCTAGCTTGTGATCAAGCCTCGAGCAGCGACAGGTTCCGGCGCAAACATGATTCAACAGTTTCGAGAGCGGTACCCTATGGGCAGTTTGCTCACCGATCTGTTGCGTGTGGAAGAAGGGATCTACATTGTCAAAGCCCAGGTGATGGTCAACAATACGGTTCTGGGCAGTGGTATTGCCGGCTCCAACACAGTAGAAGAAGCGGAAGATGCTGCACTGAAGCGCGCCCTGAACCACGCAGGATTCGGCCATCCCACAACTGCATTAAGCCTGGGTGTGGACACTGCTAGGGTGCCTTATCTGCCAACTCCTGAGTTGGCCAACGGACACGCTCAGTCTTCCCCTGCTTCTCCAGCCCCCGAGTCGATAGGGATCCCTGCAAAGCCAAGTTCCCCAGAGCTGCCCGGTCTAAGTGAGCCGGCGGCCTATGGGGATGACCTATCGGACATCATTGCCCAAACGGATGTGGAGATGCAGCGCATTGGCTGGGGCCGCAAGGAAGGACAAGAGTTTTTGGAACGTCGCTTTCAGAAGAAATCTCGCCACCAACTCAGCGACGCCGAGCTGCGGGAGTTTTTGCGCTACCTAAAACAGCAGCCCTCCCGCCTCAGCAGCGAACCCCGCTTTTGAAGTCTTCTCGGCCTTGCCGCCAAGATCTCGGGATCTGGAGATCTGGCAACTCCTATCTTCCAACTAGGGTTGTTCCGAGCCCGTTCAAGTAGCCTCTGACCCTTGCCCCCGGCCTCTCTGGAAGGGGGAGTTGGGAATCAAGCCAGCCAACTGTTTTACTGCTAGTTGGCTGCTACTTGGAATAAGCCCGTTCTACCGTCGGTGTCTTGCTGCTGCTGAAGCTAGGGCGCACCTACAATCACGCTGGTGTCTTCCATTTGCTTCACGACCGTTTCTCCCCCTTCCGAGAGCACAACCCGTCGCTCTGGCACCGATACTCCGGCCACCTTGGCGGTTTGGTAGTTTTGCCCGGCCTGCACCACAGCGGGAATGACACCTGGGCCAGAAACCAGAGCAAAGGACTCGCCGCCAATCTGTATCATCCCGGAAACCTGTACACTGCGGGCAAAGGCAGCCGGGTCGGGGGTAGGCGTTGGGATCGGGGTAGCCACGGCTACAGGGGCGCCATTGCCGCTGCCAGGAGGGGGCAAAACCGGAGGTGGAGGCAGGGGCGGCAGGACAATCTGCGGTTCAGGAGCACGCACGTTTTGAGGCACAAAGGGATCCACACGGCCAGCCCCACTCAAGGCCCGCTGGGTTTCCTGCTCTCGATCCACTGGCGGGATCAGGCTAGAGGCAGCTTGGGTAGCCTGCAGAAGGGAGGGCACCGGCGGCGGGGGTTGATCGGGGGCGGTCTGGCCAAAGCCGGCAGGCAAGTTCACCGTTTGTTGCCGGGCGAGAGCTTGCATCTGGCTGGCTCCGCGGGCCAAGGTGGCGCTCATATCCTGTTCCCAAGTCCCTGCAGCATTCAGCCGCATGATCACAGGGCTGGTTCCCCCCC
>NZ_JANSHQ010000396.1:0-5956 GCF_047461715.1 Synechococcus sp. R8-2
CCGGGCAAAGGTGGGGGTAAAAAAGGGGGCGGCAACCGCGGATTTGGGGGCAAGTAGGATAGGATTATGCCCTTCCACGTTGTTTTGGTTGCCCCAGAGATCCCGGCCAACACGGGGAATATCGCCCGCACCTGTGCAGCCACCGATACCCCTCTCCATCTGGTGGATCCTCTGGGGTTTCGCCTTTCGGATCGCTACCTCAAGCGGGCGGGGCTGGACTATTGGCAGCATGTCCAACTGTATCGCTACCCCTCTTGGTCTGCTCTGGTGCAGGCCCACCCTGAGGCCCGGTTCTGGTGTTTTAGCGTGCGCGGCAAAGCCCTCTATACGGAAGTAACCTATCAGCCGGGAGACTGGTTGGTGTTCGGCAGCGAAAGCCGGGGGTTGGATCCCATGTTTTTGGAAACCTATCCCAGCGTGCGCATTCCGTTGCGGGGGCCGGTGCGCAGCCTGAACCTCAGCAATGCCGTAGCGATTGCCCTTTTTGAGGCGCTACGTCAGCAGGGATCCCTGACAAAAGAATAAGTGGTCGGGTTGGCCCTGATATAATAGCTACTTCTCCCCGTCAGGAAGATGTGTGCTCTGCAGTATCTGCGCCCCGACTTGCTCTACCTCAAGCCCTACGACGCTGTGCCAGCCCCGGCTGCCGACAAGCTGGATGCCAATGAGTTCCCCCTCGATTGGCCGGCGGGCTTTAAGCAGAAGCTCTCCCTCCTCTGGGAGAAAGGGATCCCCAGCAACCGCTATCCCGATGCCCACCACCGGGGCCTGAAGCAGGCCATCGCCGCCTATGCCGGAGCGGAGCCAGAGCAGATCAGCCTGGGCAATGGGTCGGATGAGCTGATCCGCTCCCTGCTGATTGCCACCTGTCTGGGCGGGCGGGGCGGCATTTTGGTGGCAGAGCCCACCTTCTCCATGTACGCCATCCTGGCCCAGAGCCTGGGGATCCCGGTAGTGCGGGTTCCCCGCGACCCGGAGACGTTTGCTCTGGATCTAGAGCGATGTCAACAGGCTTTGAGGGAGCATCCGATTCGGGTGGTGTGCCTGGTGGATCCCAACTCGCCGACGGGGAATGGCCTGACGGCTGCAGAGTGGGAGTGGGTGGAAGGGCTGCCCGAAGAGATTCTGGTGATTTTGGATGAGGCCTATTTTGAGTTCAGCCGGCACACAGCCCTGCCCAAATTGGCGGAGCATCCCAACTGGGTAATCTTGCGCACCTTCTCCAAAGCCTTTCGCCTGGCGGCCCACCGGGTGGGCTATGCTGTGGGTCATCCACAGCTTATGCAAGTGTTGGATGGGATCCGCCTGCCCTACAACCTCACGGCCCTTTCTCAGTGGGCGGTTCAGATGGCTTTGGAGCATGCCGAGGAGCTTTTGGCCGACGTGACGCTAATTTGTCAGGAGCGGGAAGCCCTTTATCAAGCTCTGCAGGAGCTGCCAGGGGTGCGGGTGTGGCCCAGCCAAGCCAACTTCCTCTACTTCCGGGTGGCCGGCTGGGATCCCCAAGAGCTGCAGCGGGCCTGGCAGGAGCTGGGGACTGGTGTGCGCTACACGGGTGGGGGGCTGCGTCTGACGGTGGGCACCCCTGAAGAGAACCGACGGGCCTTGGAGCGCCTGCGCCAAATCCTGCAATAGGCCTCCCGGCCTGCGTTCGGAGCCAGCCTAGGTGGATGGGTCGGCGCGCGAAAAGCGCTGGATCAAGCTGTGCACCTGCTGCAAGTGTCGTTCGTCCAGATGCTCCAGCGCCTGGGCGATTTCCGCTCTGAGTCGGCTCTGGGTGTCGGTTTGGGCCCGCTGCAGCAGCCAACTTTGGACAGGGCTGGGGTGCTCCACAAAGTCAAGCGCCCAGGGATCCCGTTCGTCCAGCTCAGGTTCTGCCTGGGGCAGTTGCTCCCCCCAGCGCTCTTGAGCCTGTCGAAACTCCTCCGCCAAACGATCTGTTGGGCGCCCCTCCGCTTGGAGAACCTCTTGATACCTTTGGTGGGTCACCAGCCAGCGCTGCCGAATTTGAGAGCGTTGCTGCCTGGTCAGCCTGCCGGTTCTGCTTTCGGTGAAGCGCTCGTAAAACCTGAGCGTGTCTCGGTAGTGGCCCAATCGCTCACAAGCCAAGCCTACCTCCAGGGGCTGTAGCCACCAGGCCCGCTCCATCTGTGTGCTGGTAACCACTTCCTGCAGAAAATCTCGCAGCCCAGGGGATTTGCGCCTTAAGTCTTCCCAGTTGGTCCGGATATCCCGGGCCATGGCAGCCACCAGCTCGTAGTCATGTCCCCGCTGCCACGCCTGAGGATGGGCCTGCACCGTTTTCCAGAGCTTCTCCCACTCTCGGCACTGGATCAGAACTCGCAGCATCAGCGGCCAGTCTTTCAAGCGCTCCAGACTGGTGACGACGTCGCCGATGTACTCTGCCCACTCGCCTGTGAGGGGACGTCCTGCCTCTTGCCATCGGTCCAGCACCACCGAGTCTTGGCGGTCTTTGGATAGCCACCTCACCTTGCCGGGAAGGGGTTCCAGGTGGATCTTGGCCCGGTAGTAGGGGGAATGCTCCGTTTGGCCCCCCTGATCCCAAACCTCTACCGCCCGCTCAAATTCCTGCCGATAGAAGTGACAGATACCCCAAATCTTGTAGTACTGATTCGCGAACGGCTGCCGCTGGCCGAGAAAGGCCAGACGTCCCTTCAAAGCCTCAAGGGTCTCTTGCAAAAAACAGCTGCGGTCCTCTTCCTGGGGGCAGAAAGTTCCCAAGTTGTTGAGAACTTGCTCAAGCTCTGCCAAAAATTGCTGTACACACTCTTTCCAGGTGGAATCCGTTCGTGTAAGCGGGACGAAGTCCCTATCTTTGGGGCTGACTTCAACGCTCAGCCAATCTCGCACCCGCACCACCTGTCGGAAGCGCTCCATAGACTTGACAGAGGTTCTTTGGGTCGCCACCATCAAGTCCACCAAGGGGCTGTAGTCTGGGATCCCAGGACATCCAGCAAAGTAGGCGGCGTTACGCTGCAGCTCCAACCAGGCCTTCCCTCTCCAAAAGCACTCCCAGGCTTCTCGTTTAAGATTTTTGTTGGGCAAAGCAGACTGCTCCAGGCTCAGGAACTTTTGCCCTGCGGAAACGTAATCCCTCTGGAGCTTGAGGAGCCAGGCCTGACATTCCTGTTCTAGAGGTGGTTTTTTTGCCTTCCGCGCCAGAGTTTGAACATCCTCCAGAAGTTTGAGGTTGCCCTCCTCGATGCCGCGCCTGAGAAGCTCAAGAGCTGCCTCCTGCAGATCTTCCAAGCTTGTATTGGTCCAGTACTGGATATTGATGCCTTTGACAGGGTAACCCAATACCGGTGGGTCGGTCTCCCATTCCGACCGATCCGGTTGCAGAGAAGGATGATCGAGCCAAGAGTTGGATTCTAAGCTTGGATCCCAGAACTCCCGCCAACCGGCAGAGGTGTCCACAATGGCCAGGGCCTCGATGGGGCGGGTAATGCCGACATACAATTGGTTGAGAAAATAATGGATTTGCAGGGATATCGCCTCCCCAGCTCCTCGGGCGTAATAATTAAGCTGCCGGTTAAAGTTTTGTCGATAGGCGTTTCCAAACTTGTAGAGGATAACTTTTTTGAACTCCATTCCCTTAACAGACGTAGCAGTTTGCAGGAGCGGTGGTTTAAGATTCTGCTTCAATTCCTCGGCAAAGATCTTCTGGAGTTCGGGATCCTGACGCACGTAGTTCAGCTCCTCTCCCACAGGACAGGGTAAGATACAGACTGTTCCTGTGAGATCACTAAGCATTTTTCTAAGCTCATCTTCGATTAAGTTTCTTTCCTGACCATCCAGCACAAACCTTTGAACCGGCATGCCCTGCTCATGGGGACGCCAGGGCTGTTGGGGATAGATTTCTCGACTCTTGCTGAGAACTCGCCGCCACAGGTTGACTACATTGCTAAAACGAGTAACTTGTGGATTGCTGCGATAGTTGTTTCTCAGCTCCTGCGGGCCTGCAATCTCAAAGGGATGGCTCGGCAACAAGTAGGCGCGGATATGCTCGTAGAGATATTTTTTCAGAGCAGCCCAACGAAATCCCGTTGGGTTAATGGTTTGCAAGGGATCCCCGGCAAAGGCATAGGGCAGGCGCTCAATAGCCCAATCCAACTTGTATTTCCCCCAAGGAGATAAGCAAAAAATGATATTCAGCTCAAGTTGGGTAAAGTCCTGAACCTCATCGCAAAAAATAACCGGATGAATCGGATTAAGAGTGCCATTTTGTAGCACATCTCTGGCCAAATCTTGGTCATCCCAGTAGCCCTCGTGGGTGGTTCGATCCCGGTAGCCTGGCCAAATCTCTTCGTAAATCCGCTCGAAGGCTTCTTCATCCACACTGCGGTCGGCCTCAGGCAATTCTCGGTAGCTATCGGGATCCAAATAGTCACTGACCTCATAGCCTTTGATCAGCGTGCGAATGGTGTGCCAAGCCAGCTCTACATCGCGGCGACCACAATACCAGCTCTGAAATCGATAAAAATTGACATACCGATCCGGTTGGTAGTGTTCTTGCCGCTCAGGGGGAAGGCAGTTCAGCAGGTAGTCCTGAAAAGTGCTAAAAAAAGTTTGACACTGCTGAATTTCCTCTGTGGAGAAGCTGCACCCCTCCTCCCGATAGCGGTGGCTGATGCGCAAAATTGAACTTACCCTGTTGCGAGCTTGCTGCACCAAACTGGGGCTATAGGTCAAAAAGAGAGGGCGGTACTCAAGAGGTCTCTGTTTTGAAGTTTTGAGGTAGTGGCTGCAATAGTCGGCAAAGCGGTAGTACAACATCAGAGATTTGCCACTCCCGGCCCTTCCGTTGATCAGTAGGGGCATGGATGTGCTCTGCAGGATTTCTTCTTCCTCCATGGACAAAGCCAAATTTCCCTCTGTGATCTCCTGCATTTCCAACCAAATGGTCTCATCCGCCACCATGTAGTCGGGGTAGGCGCGACGGGCGTACCGCTTCCACACCTCCAAAGGTTGCGGGTGCTGGAGAATGTCTGGCTGCTTGGCTTTCATCCCAAAGAGGCAGGTTTGGCATCCCAGCTCAAACCGTTCCTTTTGCTCTGGGGCGTGGTCGTAAACTCCAATGAGAAATGGAAACAATCTCCCTGGCTGCTCCCAGACTTGCACCAAGCTGACGGCCAGATACAGGGATCTCTCCTGCCAGCATTTGACCTCTGCCTCCAGATAAAACGGCGGGAGCTGCCGGTAGAGCCTGCCTTCAATGTCATCTACCAATACCAAGCGGGATACTGCTTGGTAAGCCTGGCGCCGCTGCTCTGGAGAAAGGGCCCGTACTTGCCGAACCCATTCCCCACTTTCCAACACCAGCCGCTCCTGCGGATTGGGAGCATTCAAGAACTGTGTCCATTCATACAGCTCGTCGGGCAGAGGGGGGAGATGGTTTGGCGGATCCCCTGGTTCGTGCCGCTGCGCCAGCCACGCCTGCAAACGGTCATCGGGCACCCAGCTCCGCACCCGTTCTTGATAATCCGGATCTCGCCGTCGGTCTAAGAACTCCCGGTATTCGTGACTGCCTCTCGGCCAGAGGCCAAACAAAACCAGAACGGGTACCTCGCCTACATAGCGCAGCTCCCCCACCAAGCGAATGTTGTTGCGGAGATTACGCTTCCAGTAAGGGTAACGAACGTCAAACAACTGGCTCAAAAGGGTGCGACCCCCCTCTTCCAGCCGTTCTATCAATGCTTCTAGGTTGCACTGGGTTTTGCTTCCCAGAAATTCCTCCGGGCAATATACATACATGGGATCCCGCCGGGTATACTTGGAAGCCATCCTAGTGCCGGACTACTGGCGAAAATTGCCGCTGTGCCAAAAGTCTTAATTTTTTTCATAATCCCCACGTAGCCCACAACTACCTATGTAGCCATTTGCAAACTCACAAAACATCTCGATTCAAGCTTTTGTAAACTACCCGACACCCGCG
>NZ_JANSHQ010000397.1:0-798 GCF_047461715.1 Synechococcus sp. R8-2
GGGTTGAAAGGGGGGGGATTCGCAGGCAGATTGTCAACCGTTTCCGTTCCACCGAACGCACGGGCCGATCCGTCGGTATCATGATCATGGAAGGATCGCGAGACACGGAGGATGGTATGTCCCGCACGTCCACAGAACGGTTGCTGCAGCAGCAGATCCAGACCCTCTTCCCGCGCTTGTCGCGTCACCGGCGCCGCGCCCTGGCCCGCTGGGTCTTGGGCGCCCTCTTGGCGGGGAGCGCCAATCGTCCCGCGCTGGTGCACGCGCTCGCCACTGCCGGGATCGCCCGCGCCGCCACCCTGGCGGACGCCTGGGATGCCTGGATCGCCGCCCCGGCCCATCAAACCACCGACCCACCCGCAGCGGGTGCGCCACCGGTGGTCAGTCCGCTGGCGTGCGGCGCCGACCTGCTCCGCTGGATTCGCGCGCACTGGACCGGCGGACCGCTGGTGCTCGGGCTGGATGCCTCCCATCGGCGCGATGACGTCGTTCTGCTGCGCATGAGCGTCCTCTATCGGGGCACCGCCCTGCCGGTCGCCTGGGTGATCGTCCCGGCGAACCAACCGGGTGCGTGGGAACCGCACTGGGAGCGGATGCTGCGCTGGGCCCGCAGCGCGCTGCCGCTCGACCAGGAGGTCCTCGTGCTGGCGGATCAGGGGTTGTGGAGCCCCCGGCTGTGGCACGCCATCCGGTCGCAGCAGTTCCATCCCATCATGCGGGTGCGCACCACGTCGACCTTCGCGCCGACCGGTCAGGCGCGCCAGTCGGTGCTGCGCCTGGCGCCCGGACCGGGGCATG
>NZ_JANSHQ010000398.1:0-3303 GCF_047461715.1 Synechococcus sp. R8-2
GGATCCCCTTGCCCCAACTGCGTCCGCACCTGTTTACCCTTCTTTACCAGGATGCGGTAACCCACCTGATGCGGGTGGCTGCCGGGCTAGATAGCTTGGTGCTGGGAGAAGGGCAGATCCTCTCGCAGGTGAAAAAAGCCCAGCAACTGGGCCAAGCCTGCAACGGCATGGATCGCATCCTCAATCGCCTTTTTAAGGCAGCCATTACCGCCGGCAAGCGCGTCCGTACCGAAACGGAGATCGGCACCGGCGCCATGTCCATCAGCTCGGCAGCGGTGGAGTTGGCTCTGCAAGAGCAGGGATCCCTCTCTCAGGGCAAAGTTACCGTGGTGGGGGCGGGGAGAATGGCCCGTCTGTTGGTGCAGCACCTGTTGGCCAAAGGGGCAGTCGATATCACGGTGGTCAACCGCTCCCTGGAGCGGGCCGAAGCCCTGGCCAAGCAATTCGAGCAGCCGATCCAGGTGTTGCCCTGGGAGTCGCTGCTGAGCAGCGTGGCCGAGTCCAACTTGGTCTTCACCAGCACCGGTGCCACCCAGCCGATCCTCACCTACCAGCAACTGGCAGGGGTGCTGCAGCCAGATCAGCCGCTGTTGTTGGTGGATATCTCTGTGCCCCGCAACATCGATCCCGACGTGGAAAAGCTGAAGGGGGTACAGGTGTTCAATGTGGATCACCTCTCCCGCGTCGTGGAAGAAAACCGCGCCCAACGGCAAAAGCTGGCTCTGGCTGCCGAAGCCCTGGTGGAAGAGGAGGTGGATCAATTTATGGAGTGGTGGCGTTCTCTGGAGACGGTGCCCACCATTTCCAGCCTGCGCCACAAGGTGGAGTCTATCCGCGAACAGGAGATGGAAAAAGCTCTCTCCCGCCTGGGCAAGGACTTTGCCGAGAAGCACCTGGAGGTGATCGACGCCTTGACCCGCGGCATCGTCAACAAGATCCTGCACGACCCGATGGTGCAACTGCGGGCCAAACGGGATATTGAGGCGCGGCGGGCAGCCATGCGGATCTTGCAGGAACTGTTCAACCTGGATCCGGTGGTGTTTCAAGCCCAGCAGGAGCGCTAGGGATCCCTTGGCGAAGAGCGCATGACTTGAAGAATTGTAACAGCTCTCCCATCTGGGGTGGAGGGCACCCCTTAGGATACAAAGCGTAAGCCACAGGATCTGGGATTATGTTCGGACAATACGAAGTTTTTGTGCAGTTGGCCCTGCTGGCCTTGATTGTCTTGGCAGGCCCGGCGGTCATCCTGCTGCTCTATCTGCGCGGCGCCGATATGTAGGGGATCCCTTTGGATATTGAGGCAGTCGGGATAACCCTTTGGGAGTGCTGGGGCTAAGCCCAAAGCCAGGAGTGTTTAGCAACGTAACGCTCCTTTGCGTTAGAGTTGTAAAGAAATCCCTAGGGCACTCCTGCTTGTAGGGCGACATCCTGCTGGTCAATGGTTAATATGTCACTCCCCATCCGCAACGTTGCCATCATCGCCCACGTCGACCACGGCAAAACTACCCTTGTGGATGCCCTGTTACGCCAGGCGGGCATCTTTCGGGAGGGGGAAGACATTCCCACCTGTGTGATGGACTCCAACACGCTGGAGCGGGAGCGGGGCATTACCATCTTGGCCAAAAACACAGCCGTCCGCTACGGCGAAACCTTGATCAACATCGTCGACACCCCTGGCCACGCCGATTTCGGGGGCGAGGTGGAGCGGGTGCTGGGGATGGTGGAGGGCTGCTTGTTGATCGTGGATGCCAACGAAGGCCCGATGCCGCAAACCCGCTTTGTGCTGCGCAAAGCCTTGGAGAAGGGCCTGCGCCCAATTGTGGTGGTCAACAAGATCGATCGGCCTCGCGCCGAGCCCTACAAAGCCGTCGACAAGGTGCTGGATTTGTTCTTGGAGCTGGGGGCAGACGAAGACCAGTGCGACTTCCCCTATCTATTTGCCTCTGGGTTGCGCGGCTTTGCCCTGGAAGAAGCCCATCTCAAAGACTTTCTGGAAGGGAAGTACAGCGGATCCCTGGATATGAAGCCTCTTTTCGAGGCCATTCTCAAGCATGTCCCACCCCCCATTGGGGATCCCGGCAAGCCCCTGCAGCTGCAGGTCACCACGCTGGAGTATTCGGAATACCTGGGCCGGATCGTGATCGGCAAGATCCACAACGGCACCATCCGTCTGGGGGATCCATTGGCAGTGGTGAAAGAGGATGGATCCATTGCCAAGGGCAAAGTAACCAAGCTGTTCGGCTTTCAGGGCCTGCAGCGCATCGAGCTGACGGAAGCCACCGCCGGCCACATTGTTGCTGTGGCGGGGTTTGCCGAGGCCAACATTGGCCACACCCTCACCTCTCCCGAAAATCCCCAGGCTCTGCCGCTCATCAAAGTGGACGAGCCGACGCTGCAGGTGATGATCGGTGTCAACGATTCTCCCTTTGCCGGCCAGGAGGGTACCTTCGTTACCTCGCGACAGTTGCGGGAGCGCCTGATGCGGGAGTTGGAAACCAACGTGGCGCTGCGGGTGGAAGAAACCGACTCGCCGGATCGCTTTTTGGTGTCGGGGCGAGGCGAGCTGCACCTGGGCATCCTGCTAGAAACCATGCGGCGGGAAGGCTATGAGTTTCAGGTGGGGCAGCCGAAGGTAATTTTCCGCGAGGTCAACGGCCAGCCCTATGAGCCCTATGAGTGTTTGGTGCTGGATGTGCCGGAAGCGACGGTGGGGGCCTGCATCGAGCGGCTGGGGCAACGGCGGGGAGAAATGCAGAACATGATGGTGGGATCCGATGGTCGGGCTCAGCTGGAGTTTGTCATTCCGGCGCGAGGGCTGATCGGCTTTCGGGGGGAGTTTATCCGCATCACCCGCGGCGAGGGGATCATGAGCCACAGCTTTTTGGAATACCGTCCCCTGACCTCTGAGATGGAAATGCGCCGCAACGGGGTGCTGATTGCTTTTGAAGAAGGGGTGGCCACTACCTATGCCCTCAAGAATGCGGAAGATCGAGGTGTATTCTTTATTACGCCAGGTACCCGCGTTTACAAGGGCATGATCGTGGGCGAGCACAACCGTCCCCAAGACTTGGAGCTGAACGTCTGCAAGACCAAGCAACTGACCAACCACCGGGCTGCGGGCGGGGAGGAGCTGGTGCACTTGCAAGCGCCGGTGGAGATGACCCTGGAGCGGGCTTTGGAATACATCGGCGAGGATGAGCTGGTGGAGATCACGCCCCAGTCGGTGCGCCTGCGCAAGGCACAGTTAACGCCCTCTCGCCGCTAGTTTTCTCAGCCAACTGGAAGAGAGCATGACTCTAGTCA
>NZ_JANSHQ010000399.1:0-2168 GCF_047461715.1 Synechococcus sp. R8-2
TGAAACAGCGGGTAGCCATTGCCCGGGCTTTGGCCATCCGTCCGCGGGTGCTGCTGTTGGATGAGCCCTTTGGCGCTCTGGACGCCTTGACGCGCGGCAACCTGCAGGAGCAACTGATGGAGATTGCCCAGGCGGAGCAGCTCACCTGTGTCATGGTTACCCACGATGTGGATGAGGCGCTGCTGCTTTCGGATCGGGTGGTAATGATGACCAATGGCCCGGAGGCCCGCATTGGCCAGATTTTGCGGATCCCTTTTCCTCGACCCCGCCATCGTTTGGAAGTGGTGCGTCACCCCGACTACTACAGCCTGCGGGGAGAGATGATCTACTTTCTCAACCAGCAAAAGCGGGCTCGCCAAAAAACGCCTGTTCGCGTGGCCATTGCCAAACACGGCCTGGAGAAGGTCAATTTGGAGGTTGGCTTTGTGCCCCTCAACGACTGCGCCCCGCTGGTGGTGGCGCAGGAAAAAGGCCTGTTTCAAAAGCATGGCCTGGAGCAGGTCACCCTGGTGCGGGAGCCAGGCTGGAAGACCATCTGGGAAGGGATCCGCTCCGGTCGGCTGGATGCGGCCATGGTGGTGGCCGGGATCCCGTTGGCCTCCACGTTGGGGGTGGGGGGAGTTCCGGTGCCTTTGATTACCGCGCTAACCCTCTCCCGCGGCGGCAACGCCATTACCTTTGGGCGCAGACTTTTGGAGCGAGGCGTTCAAAGCCTGGCGGATTTTCGCCAATACCTCAACCACACCCCCGACACAGTCCACACCCTGGGAGTGGTTCATCCGGCTTCCATGCAAAACTTCCTGTTGCGGCACTGGCTAGCCGGTGGGGGGGTGGATCCGGATCGGGACGTTACGTTGACGGTGATCCCGCCGCCGCAGATGGTGGCCCACCTCAAGGCCGGCAACATCGACGGCTACTGCGTGGGCGAGCCCTGGAACTCCCGCGCCGTGCGGGAACAGTTGGGATTTATCGTCACCACCACCCCTGAAATCTTACCCAGCCACATCGAAAAGGTGCTGACGGTGCGCCAGGATTGGGCGCAAAACTACCCCCGTACCCATGTAGCTCTGGTCAAGGCACTACTGGAGGCTTGTCACTACTGCGATCAGCCGCAGCACCGTTCTGAGATCTTGGAGTGGCTGGCTCAGCCCCAGTATGTGGGCGTGGCCCTGGAGGATCTGCAGCCGGGGTGGACGGGTATTCTGCAGCGGGGAATTGCCGATGAATCCCAAGCCCTCACCGGTTTTCACCAGTTTGCCAACGGGCGCAACACCTGTCCGGAAAGATTGGAACACCTCTGGATCCTGACGCAGATGGCTCGCTGGGGACTCTGCGCTTTTCCCCGCAATTGGGTTTCGGTTCTCGACCAAGTTCTGGACAGCGAAACCTACGCCCTAGCCGCCAGAGAACTGGGCCTTCCGGATCGGGCCCACGACCGCGGAGCTTTACTCTTTGCCGATGGATCCCGCTTTGACGGAGAGGATCCCGTTGCTTACCTGGAGTCGGTGGCCATCCGGCAGGATCTGAAGCTGCAGGAGTACCGGCTCAGCGAAGTTTAGCTTTTGTTACCTTAAACTCTCGATTGGAAAACACCATGATGACCAGCTCCCGCACGTTCTCCTCACCGCTATCTTCTGCTTCTCCGGTTGCAGGACTGCCCCTTCTTTGTCTTCAGAATGTGGGCAAGACCTACTTCACCTCAGCAGGGCCCTTCGTTGCGCTGGAAAATATCAATCTGGAAGTGGCCGCCGGTGAGTTTGTTTGCATTATCGGCCACTCGGGTTGTGGCAAATCCACCTTGATCAACATGGTGGCGGGTTTTTCGACTCCCACTTCGGGATCCATTACCCTCAAGGGCCAGCCCATCACCTCCCCAGGGCCAGATCGGATGATGGTGTTTCAACATTATTCCCTTTTGCCCTGGCTGACTGCCTTTGAAAATATTTATCTGGTGGTGGATCAGGTTTACCCAAACAAATCCCGGCGGGAGAAAAGGGAAATTGTTCAAGAACACCTAGAATTGGTAGGTTTAGCAGAGGCAGCCCACAAGCGGCCCAAGCAGCTTTCTGGAGGCATGAAGCAAAGGGTAGCCATTGCCCGCGCTCTTGCCGTTCGTCCAGAAGTTTTGCTGTTGGATGAGCCTTTTGGGGCCTTGGATGCCATTACCA
>NZ_JANSHQ010000400.1:0-2303 GCF_047461715.1 Synechococcus sp. R8-2
CCCTGGCGCTGCAGGTAGGCTTGAAAATCGAAGCTGCCTGGGTTCAAGGCCGGACTGGGCAGGTACAGGGATCCCGTCAGGCGCACCCGTTGGTTGGGGTGCAGTTCCCCTCCTGGTGGGGCAAAGGACTCTGTCCGAGCAGCGCGAACGGGGCTGGTGGTGACATAGAGCTTGCCGGAGACCGGACGAGCCGTGGAGTTGGCTTCCAACACCTGCTCTGCTCTCAGCCAAAATTGCAGCCGTCCGCTGCGGGTGGGACGGGGTTCCGAGAGGACGGTGCCCACCAAGTTCATCTGCTGCTGGGGGGCCAACAGACTGATATCCGTCGGGCCGGGAAAAGGCTGCCGCCAACCCAGGTAACCCCAAGCCAGACACCCCACCAGCCCCATCGCCAGCCAAGTGCGGGCCAAACGCAGTCGCCGCCGACACAGCAGGGATCCCGCCAGCCCCAACCCCAGAGGGATCCCCCATCCCCATCCGGCAGCCTGAGGCCAAGCCCGCACCAGCAGGCCCAAGATCCAGCCCAACCCCAGCAGATAGGTTCTTTCCATGTGCCGCAGACCCGTCTGCCCCCCACTGTACCGATGTGGTCAAGCGGGATCCATTGCGTTGTCTTAACCTTGCTCGCCTGCCGAAAGAATTGTATTAGAGGATACTCTTTCTCGACCTTGGCAAAGGGAGTGTAGATTAGGGCTGGTCGCGCCAGCGGGATGTAGTCCTTGGCAGTTTCCTGCGCCGGCATCCTGAAAACGACCCTAAAACGACCCTAAGTTATCTGTCCCCTTCCCCGCTGTTTCCCCTAGACCCTATGCGCATCCGATCCATCCGCGTTCTCAGTGGCCCCAACTACTGGAGCATCCGTCGTCATAAGCTGATTCAAATGCGGCTTGATCTGGAAGACTTGCAGGAGCGACCCACCAACACCATCCCGGGTTTCAAAGAAAGGTTGGAGGCCCTGTTGCCGGGACTGTGGGAACACCAGTGCTCCCGCGGCTGCTATGGGGGATTCTTGCAACGGGTGGAAGAGGGCACCCTCATGGGCCATGTGGTGGAGCATGTGGCCTTGGAACTGCAGACTCTGGCCGGCATGAAAGTGGATTTTGGCCGCACCCGCGAAACCTCCACCCCCGGCACCTACAACGTCGTGTTCGAGTATCAAGAGGCAGAGGCCGGGCGCTTTGCGGCCAAAGCTGCAGTCTACCTCTGTCAGGCTTTGGTGGATGGAGAAGACTACCGCCGCGACCTAGAACTGGACATTCAAGAGTTGCGAGAGATCCGAGAGAACGTCCGCTTCGGCCCCAGCACCCAAGCTTTGCTGGACGAGGCCGCCCTGCGCGGGATCCCCTATCTGCGCCTCAACAAGGGATCCCTGGTGCAACTGGGGTACGGCGTCTACCAAAAGCGCATCGAAGCCACCACCACTGAAAAAACCAGCATCATTGCCGCCGACCTGGCCGCCGACAAGCGGGCCACCAAAGAACTGCTGCAGGACATGGGGATCCCGGTGCCCAAGGGCTATACGGTGCGTCGCCGCAGCGAGTTGGCAGCCACCATCGAGGATGTCGGGGGCTTTCCGGTGGTGATCAAGCCCCTTAACGCCAACCACGGCAAGGGCATCACCGTCAACATCACCAGCCTGGAAGCCGCCGAGATCGCCTACGATGCCGCCAGCCAATACTCCGATGTGGTGTTGGTGGAAAAGCACCTGGTGGGGGATGACTACCGACTGCTGGTGATCAACAACAAGCTGGTGGCTGTGGCCAAGCGGATCCCAGCCTATGTGGTGGGAGATGGCCGCTCCACCATTCAAGAGCTGATCGACGAAGTCAACAGGGATCCGCGACGGGGGTTTGGCCATGAAAACGTGCTGACCCAAATCAGCGTTGATGACATGACCCTGCGTATCCTCGAAAGCAAAGGCTACACCCTGGATACGGTGCTGCCCAAAGGAGAACATTGCACCCTCAAATCCACCGCCAACCTGAGCACCGGAGGCATCGCCGTCGATTGCACCGATATCATCCATCCCTACAACGCCTTCATTGCCGAACGGGCAGCTCAGATCATCGGCCTGGATGTGGCGGGCATCGACCTCATCTGCCCGGACATTGCCCAGCCCGTCAACGAAACCGGTGGCGGCATTGTCGAGGTGAACGCTTCTCCGGGTTTGCGCATGCACCTGGCCCCCAGCGAAGGGATCCCGCGCAATGTGGCTGAGCCCATCATCGACATGCTCTTTCCCCCCGGCAGCCACACCCGCATCCCCATCCTGGCCGTCACCGGCACCAACGGCAAAACCACCA
>NZ_JANSHQ010000401.1:0-1681 GCF_047461715.1 Synechococcus sp. R8-2
TGCCGCCAAACTCATCCACCACCACCACCATCGGCCAGTGGTGCTGCCTCATTTCGGGCAACAGTTCGGCAATCGGCTTGTTCTCCGGCTCAAAGTGGGCCTCGCGGACAAAAGGCGTGATGGGGCTGTGGAGGTCGATGGATCCCTTGGCCAGCTCCCCAATAACTTCCTTGACGTGGATCAGCCCGCGGATGTCATCCAAAGACTCGCCGTAGACCGGGTAACGGGAGTGTCCTGATTCGGCCACCTCGGCCAGCACTTCTTGCACCGTTGCAGTTTCCGGCACCGCGTCGATGCTGGTACGCGGGATCATCACCTCGCTGGCCACCGTCTCGCCAAACTCGAAGATGTTGCTCAACAGCTCTCGCTCTTCCGCCTCAATGTTGCCCGACTCCACCGACGAGGCGATCAGCAGTTGCAACTCCTCCACCGTCATGGTGCTGTAAAAGGAAGTGGCCTCGGGGATGCGGACGCCCAAGATGCGCAGCAGGCAGCGGGAGGAGAAGCGGAGCAGCTCGACAAAAGGGTGGAGGAAGCGGCTTACCAAGCGGTTGAGCCAGGCCAGTTTGAGCGCAATCGGCTCGGAATAGAGGATGGCCAGAGTCTTGGGGATCAGCTCCCCCACCACAATCTGAAAGTAGGTGAGCAGCGAAAACACCAACACCACTGCCACCCCTCGAACAAGGGCCGGATCCAGGTTCTGAAGCCAAGCCAACTGCCTCAAGGCCAGAAACAGCGTCGGCGCCACTTGCGTAGCCCCGATCCAGCCCAGCAATACACTGGCCAGAGTAATGCCCAACTGTGTGGTGGAGAGGGCATATTCCAGTTGTTCCTGGGCTTTTTGCACAAGAGCTGCCTGCCGGTTCCCTTCGCTGGCCAACTGCACCATGCGGGAGCGCCGCGCCGATACCAAGGAAAACTCGACTGCGACAAAGAAAGCGTTGATGACCAGAAGACCGATGACCCAAAGGAGACTAAGCGACGCATCTCCCCACGAAAGCTCAGTGTTGGGGAAAGTAGCCGCCGAGGCTAAAGGGGGGTCGTCCATCAGGGGGAGCAGCAAGACGGATAGACAGCATTCTAGCTCAGCCTGACCCCACCACCTGTCCCTAGCCAGCTGTCGAACCGGCTTCAGCCATCAGGCAGCTACCGTGTAGACGCTTTCCCCATGCCCAAAAGGAAAGGGATCCCTGACCTTTGCACAACCCAGCTTTCGCAGTTCTCAAGGTCGCTACTTTTTCATCAAGCAGTAGCAGCTACAGCCTTTTCCGGCAACGCTCACCCCCGCCTATGCAGGGGGCATCTCCTGGGTGCTAGTCGTCGATATCGACAATATTGCCGGTAGTGGCGTCGATCTTGACTTCAATATCGTTGGTAAATTTCACTTCCCAAACTAGGCGCCCATCTTCGCGCTCCAACTCAACTTCTTTAATCACGGCATTGGGCACGGCAGATCGAGCGATCCGAATGGCTTCCTCAATGGGGATACCCAGAGCAAAAGATTGGGCAAAAGCAGCCCTCCGGCTCCCACCCGTCGACAGCATCGGGCTAGCGGGGGACAAAATGCCAAGCAAAAGTAAGGCAGCAATCGAAAGTTTTGCAGGCTTTATTTACAGCTGCTTGAGCAACCACCTCCTTACCCTACCACCCTGAGACTCAAGAAGCCTTGCCACAAGGAGCA
>NZ_JANSHQ010000402.1:0-6897 GCF_047461715.1 Synechococcus sp. R8-2
CGCGTTAGCGGTGCGGAGCACCTTGACCACCTGCCGCACGGATAGGTGAGGATACCTCCGATAGAGTCGGAGCCGAGCCACTTCTCCCATTAGCCAGCGGACAAACTGCTCTGGGAAACGCTCGGCCAGATATTTGCAGACGTTGTCATAGGCCATGTCGAGGTGGATCCCTGGAATTAGCGACCGCCCACGGTAATGGAATCTACCTTGATGTGAGGCTGCCCGACGGTGACGTAAATGCTGCCACTTACAGAGCCACAGAACCCAGCTGCCAAGCTGAGGTCTTTGGAACACATGGAGATTTTGGTCAAGATGTCTTTGGCTTCTCCGATCAGAGTGGCTCCCTTGAGGGGTTTGGTAATCTTGCCGTTTTCGATGAGATAGGCTTCTTCGACGGCGAAGTTAAATTGCCCAGTGGGGCCGACGCTCCCTCCCCCCATACGCTTGCAGTAAATGCCTTTGTCGATAGAAGCAAAAAGATCGTCCAACTCTGCATCTCCAGGGGCGATGTAAGTGTTGCGCATACGGCTGGCAGGGGCAAAGGTGTAGTTCTGTCGGCGACCGCTGCCGGTGCGGGGGTGGCCGGTGCGCATTGAGCCGGCCCGGTCGGCCAGGAAGTTCTTCAAAATGCCCTTTTCAATTAGCAAAGTGCGCTGGACGGGCATCCCCTCGTCATCCACATCCAGGCTGCCAAAGGCCCCTTCAGAGAGACCTTCGTCCCAGGCGGTGAGGTTTTTGTGGGCAATTTTCTGGCCTTTTTTGTCGGCAAAGGGAGTGGTTTTGCGCTCAATCTGGGTGGTTTCCAACAAGTGGCCGCAGGCTTCGTGGAAAATGACGCCGCCAAAGGCGTTGGACATCACAATCGGGTAGGTGCCGGATTCCACATAGTCGGCATAGAGCATCTGGCCGGCGGCTTCTGCCAGTTCCCGGCTATGGGCCTCCAGATCCCAACGGCGCAAAAAGTTGGGATCCCCCGTACCGCCGGAGCGTTGACTGACAGAGGCGCGATGGGATCCATCGGCACAGAGCAGCGTAGAGCTCACGGATTGGGTGAGGCGCACATCCCGCACAAAGGTGCCATCGCTGCAGGCCACCAGAATCTCTTGCCAATCGCGGAAATAGGTGGTGCGGCGGGACTGCACATGGCGGGCTTGGCGACCCAGTTGCTCGTTGGCTTTGAGCAGGATCTCCCCCATCTCCGCAATGGGGCTACATTCCTTCAACCAGCCATCTTTGCGGCGACGCTCGCCGTAGTCCTGCAGCATCTCCAGGTTGACGGCAGAGACCAGCGCTGTGGGGCCAGGAGGGGTGAAGCCCATCAGCGAAAGGCCCTTCTCCAGAGCAGCCTTGAGACCGGCAAAGGACAGATCGTTGGTGCTGACGTAGCAGTCGGCCAAGCCGCGAAACACCCGCACGCCGGCCCCGGTGGAGAGCCGTGGGGTGATGCTGGTGATGGCGTCATCTTCGGCCAGGCAACTGATGGAATTGCCCCGTTCTAGAAAAATCTCCACCAAATCGGCACCGGCAGCGCGCCCCCAGCCCAACAGGGCAGAGAGGGGATCCCGCCAATCCTCGTCGAAGCGCTGTAGAGTATGACGGTAGTTCAGGTTGGGCAGTTCTTTGGACAAAAGCAGCATGGCAGGCTCAGGGAGTAGAGACGAGCTAAGGCCGGCGCAAGTTTTCGTTTTCTCAGTTTAACAAGGAGTAAAGGTTCTCCCCTGCCGGCAGGTTGGCCTTGAGCTTGACAAGGGCGGGGGAGCAATCGAAGATCGCTGCACAAGGAAACCTCGACTTGCAATGGCTGCCAAGAAAAAACCGCCGGAGCTTCAGCCCAGCCTATTTGACGATCCCATCGAGCCGCCAGCCCCGGCGGAGGAGACACTCCCCCAGTGGGATCAGATCCCCCTGTCGGCCCAGGTGTCCATCCCCCCCGGCACTTACAGGGATTTGGAGCAACTGAAGCAGCATTGTTTGGTATGCCAGCGCTGCGACTTGGCAGCCAGCCGTACCCATGTGGTGGTGCATCGGGGCAACCCCAAGGCAAGGATTTTAATCATCGGAGAGGGGCCAGGGGAAAGCGAAGACCTGCAGGGGCTGCCTTTTGTGGGCAAGTCGGGACAATTGCTGGATAAAATCCTGGCTTCGGTGGGGCTGGATCCCGAGCAGGACACCTACATCTGTAATGTGGTCAAGTGCCGCCCCCCTAACAACCGCGTGCCCACCCAGGAGGAGATGGACGCCTGCCGTCCCTATCTGTTGGAGCAGATTCGCCTGGTGGATCCCTGGATTATTCTGCTCACGGGGGCCACCTCGGTGCGCTCCCTTTTGGGCGAGAAGCGAGGGATCACCAAGATCCGCGGGGAATGGATCCAGTGGCAGGGACGCTGGTGTATGCCCATTTTTCACCCGGCCTATCTGCTGCGCAACCCAGACCGCACCCCTGGCAGCCCCAAGTGGTTGATGTGGCAGGACATCCAGGCGGTGAAGCAAAAGTATCTGGAACTCAACGGCACAACGCCACCTCAGCCGGACTTTTGAGCCCATTTTCCCAAGCGCCCCTTCTCCCAAAGGGGAGCAAGGGATCCCTGCGGTGGGCTAGCTTTTGGGTTTGAACCCAGTCAAGAGGCCAAAGCGGAGCAAGCCGGTGGCATAAGCCCGACGCATCAGGCCCAGCCCCAGTGCCGCCCGAAGGGTAACCCAGCCGCTGCGCAGCAAAGCCGGGATCCAGCGCCAGTCGCGGGCGGAAGCGATCACCTCATCCCAGAAGGGGGCCACCCGCTCCGACCAGTCAGCACTGCGCAACTGCTCAAAGCCCACCTGTTGGGCCAGAGCCTCGTAGCCGGAGAGGCTGATCACATAGGGTAGGCAGTACACCTCGTAGATTTTCTGCAAAAGCTGTTGATCCTGCCGACTCAGGGATCCCTCGCGGTGGCACCAGGTTACCACCATCACCTGCCCGCCCGGTTGCAAGACCCGCCAGCCCTCGGCCAGAAACTGCCGCTTATCCGGCATGTGCTCGCCGCTTTCCAGAGACCACACCAGATCAAAGGTGTTGTCTGCAAAGGGCATCTCCAGAGCATCGGCCACCTGAAATCGCACCTTGTTGCTCAGGCCGGCCTCTTGGGCGCGCTCCCCGGCCCGCTGGGCTTGGACGGGGCTGAGGGTAATGCCCGTAACCTGTGCCCCAAAGCGCCGGGCTAACTCCAAGCTGCTTCCCCCAATGCCACAGCCAAGATCAAGAATGTGCTGGGGAGGGCAGGGATCCCCGATCTGGCCCCACTGGATAACCCTGTCGATCAAGTCAATCTGAGCTTGGCGGCGATCCTTACCGGTTTGGCCCGGCTCGTAATAGCCATGGTGCATGTGCTCCCCCCACACCCGCTCCCAGAGGCCGGAGGAGGCATCGTAGAAGTGGCGAATGCGTTGGTTGAGGGTGGAGGTCACGGCGGCAGATCTCGGTCTATGGCTTTCTCATTTTGGATCCTCTTGCCCGGTGGGGCTTGATGGGGAGGTCTTGAAACCCAACTCGCGCCAGCCGGACGGAGTCATAGGGACAGACTCCTTCCGAACTCACCTTGGAGCAGAAAGCGATCCCAGCGCCCAAACCAACCGCTGCACAGCACTCAAGAGCACCAGAATCGCCATCAGCCCAAACAAGCCCACCATGTACTCCGGGAAAAGGAAAAACAAGCCGTAGAAAAAGATGGTTTCGCTGCCCTCGATAAGCCCCGACGGCATACTTAAGCTGGTCAGTTCATCCAGGGATCCCGCCCCGACAGTGCCATCCGTCCTTGTTGCTCCGCAACGCTGTCGCGAACGCCGTTTTTCCAACAGCCCTGCCAAATACATCCAGGAGCAAAGGTTGATGTAAAAGCTGGCCAGCATCAGAGCCAGAGAAGCATAGCCCAGCAGGGATCCCTGGTGAAAGGCCAGCCCCAGGGGAACGACTGCGTAGACCACCACGTCCAGCAGCATATCCAGGTAGCCCCCCAGATCGCTTTGCCGTCCCTGCAGACGAGCCAACGTGCCGTCCAGCCCGTCCATAAACCGGTTCAGCAACCACAGGCCCAGCCCCCACCCGTAGGCCCCGTAAGCTGCCGCTGTCCCAGAGGCCAGGCCCACAGCAAACCCCGACAGGGTAATGGCTAGGGGATGCACCTGTTGGAGAGGGGTTTGCAGCACTGGAGCCAACAGCCGCTCCTTCCACTGCCTAAGCACCTTATCCAGCAAGAAACACTCCTTTCTTATTGCTCTGCAACGCTGTTGCCGATGATCACCACCGGCTGGGATCCCAGAGGCCAGAGGCACAAAACCTCTGGATTCAATTTTCTTGCTCCGCACCGCCAACGCGATGGAAATCATCATCCCAGAATCATCCCAGATGATGAGAATGCTACTGAAGGGAGGTCAGAGCAAAGTGCTGTGCCTACGGCAAAGGAACCGCACCGCTGTTGCGAATGAAGCGGATACCTACGCGGAGTATGTTTGCTCTGGCCCCTTTCCTCTACCGGAAGTGCTGCGGCAAGCCTAGGCTGGGACAAAGCCTGTGGGTAAACTAAAGGTTAGGCTGGGTAGCCTATCGCCTGGCGGACTGTGTGCTCCTTAACTCGGTGTTCGCGGCACCTTTTTCTCCCTCAACTCCAACATACCTACGAGCGAGTCCATGAGCGAGACCCCCACTTCCCCAGCAGAAGCGTTCGCGGCACCAGAGCCGGTCATTGCCATCACCGGCCTGACCAAAACCTATCGCACAGGATTTTGGCTGAACAAGGTGGTCAGCCCCCTCAAAGATTTTTCTCTGACTGTGGCCCGCGGAGAAACCTTTGGGCTGCTGGGGCCCAACGGGGCCGGGAAAACCACCACCATCAAATGCCTACTGGGCATTGTGGAGCCCACCCGCGGCAGCGGCACTTTGCTGGGCAAACCCCTGGGGGATCGCTCCATCAAGCAACAGGTGGGATATTTGCCGGAGAACCCCTATTTTTACGATTACTTGACGGCATGGGAGTTTCTCCAGTTTGCCGGCAAGGTGTTTGGTCTGCCCAATAGCCTGTTGAAGGAGCGGATCCCGCAACTGCTGGAGCTGGTGGGGCTTTCTATAGATACGGCCCGCAAAAAACAACTGCGCACCTACTCCAAGGGCATGCTGCAGCGCACTGGCATGGCCCAAGCGCTGATCAACGACCCAGAGCTGGTGTTTCTGGATGAGCCGATGTCAGGACTGGATCCCATGGGCCGCTATCAAATGCGCGAGATCATTCTGTCCCTCAAGCAGCAGGGCAAAACGGTGTTTTTCAACAGCCATATCCTGGCGGATGTGGAAGTTATCTGCAACCGAGTCGGCCTGATCATCGGCGGCAAATTGGTGCATCAGGGAACTTTGGATGACTTGCTGGGAGAGAGCAAAAGCTATCGGGTACAGGGGCACGGTGGCGCCGTCGAACAGTTCCGCGACCGCCTAGAGCACTTCTCGATTCAGGGATCCCATTGGTCGGGGGAATGGAGTGGATCCCTACCGGAGTTGCTGAGCCTTTTGAACCAAGCGGGGGCACTGGTCACCGACTTGCATTGGCAACGGCAATCCCTAGAAGAATTCTTTGTGGAGCAAGTGCGGGCCATTGAAGGGGATCATCCGGTCTCTGCCTAGGCTGGCCGTTCGCACTGGTGCTATGGAGAACCCCGAGAGCAGGACGGAGTTCTGCCCTGAGTATTTCCCAGTAGGGGACTCTGTGCTCCGCACCGCTAATCGGCGGCAATAACAGCCCGGTAGTAGCCTTCCAACTGTTGGGTGGCTGCCGACCAGCTCCAACGTTCTGCCTCTTGGCGGGCTTGCTGTCGGAAGAGCTGTCGCTGCCCGACGCTGCTCAGGAGTTGCTGGGTAACCTGGACAAAGTCGCTATCCGAATTGGGATCGAACAGAAAGCCATTGCGCCCACTGTCCACCACATCGGTAATGCCGCCGCAGCGGGGGGCGATCACCGGACAACCGGCAGCCATGGCTTCCAACAGAACCAGCCCCAAGGTCTCGGTGCGGGAGGGGAACACGAACAAATCCGCCGAAGCAAAGGCCGCTGCCAGAGACTCCCCCTGCAGATAGCCCGTAAACACCACATCGTAGCCGGCAAAATGTTGCTCCAGGGATCCCCGCTCTGGCCCATCCCCCACAATAGCTAGGCGCGCCTGTGGGATCCGCTCTAGCAACACCCGGATCCGCCCTACTTCCTTCTCAGCCGAAAGCCGCCCCACATAGAGCAAAAGAGGCCGTTCCGGTTGCCCTGCGGTGAGCCGAGCCCGCATTTCTGAACTGGCCGCCTGGGGATGAAACAACTCCGTATCCACTCCTCGCTGCCACAGCTGCACCCGCTCAATGCCGTGGGCGCTCAGCTCCTGCATCATGGCCGTCGAGGTGCAAAGATTGACCCGCGCCAAATTGTGCCCCAGCTTCAGGAGATTCCACAAAACCCCCTCCAGAAAGCCCAGCCCATAATGCTGCAGATACTTCGGCAGATGGGTATGGTAGGAGGCCACCAGCGGGATCCCCATCGTCTGGCTGTAGTAGAGGCCCCCCAATCCCAAAACTGCCGGGTTCACCACGTGGATCACATCCGGTCGGAAACGGCTGAGCAACTTGCCGATGGCCGGGCCGGGGGCAGCCAGCTTCAACTCTGGATACAGAGGCAGCGGCATCCCCGGGATCCCGTAAACCCGTGCCCGTGCAAACCGCCGCGGGGCTCCCCGGGGCGCGACGATGAGCACCGAGTTACCACGAGCGGTTAGGTGACGCACCGTGTGGCAGAGGCGGGTAACAATGCCGTCCACCTTGGGCAGAAACGTCTCCGTAAACAGGGCTATGCGCATCAGGGATCCCAAGCCTACTGTTATTGCTCCGCAACGCTG
>NZ_JANSHQ010000403.1:0-4704 GCF_047461715.1 Synechococcus sp. R8-2
GGGGGGGGAGGAGGGTCAGCTGTACGGGTTGAATGCTTCCGGTCGCAGCCCAGCCGCCCTGACGCCGGAGCGGTACCGGGACCATGGGCGGATCCCCCCCTACGATTGGTTAGCGGTGACGGTGCCGGGGGCAGTTTCCGCTTGGCAGACCTTGCACCGGCGCTGGGGAAAGCTGCCGTTCGAGCGTCTGTTTGTGCCTGCCCTTCGTCTGGCGCAAGAGGGATTTCCGGTCTCTCCCCGGGTGGCCCAACTGTGGCAGGCGGCGGAGTCCATCTATTTGCCCCTGCCAGATCCCCGCCACGAGGCCTTCAAGGCCGTTTTCTTTCCCCAAGGGCGTGCCCCACGGGCTGGGGAGCGCTGGAGCAGCCCCCTGCATGCCCAAACCCTAGAAGAGATTGCCCGTAGCGGTGGGGAGAGTTTTTACCGGGGGGAGCTGGCGGAGAAGTTGCTGGCTTTCTCGGAGGCCACGGGCGGCTTCCTGTCCCCCGCCGACTTGGCCCAGCACCAGGCCGATTGGGTGGAACCCATCCATACAGATTACCGCGGCTACACCGTCTGGGAGATCCCCCCCAACGGGCAGGGCATTGCCGCTTTGATGGCGCTCAACCTTTTGGAGGGTTTTGAGCTGGGTCGGATCTCCTACGATGCCGGCGAGCGCTATCACCTGCAGATTGAGGCAATGAAGCTGGCCTTTGCCGATGTGAGCCGACAGGTGGCGGATCCGGAGTATGTGCGGGTCAGTCCTGCCCAGATGCTGGATAAGGCTTATGCACAGCGGCGGCGGCAGTTGATCGGGAGGGAGGCGATCCCCCTGGCCCAGCCAGGGCTGCCGGAGGGGGGAACGGTTTACCTGGCTGCAGCTGATGGTGAGTTGATGGTGTCTTTGATTCAGTCGAATTTCGATGGCTTCGGCAGTGGTCTGCTGGTTCCGGGCACGGGCATTGCTCTCCACAACCGCGGCACGGGTTTCACCCTGGAGCCCGGTCATCCCAACCAGGTGGGCCCCCGCAAGCGCCCCTACCACACGATCATCCCCGCTTTTCTATCCAGAGAAGGGATCCCCCTCGGCCCTTTTGGTGTCATGGGGGGGGCAATGCAGCCCCAAGGCCATGTGCAGGTGGTGGTGAATTTGGTGGATTACGGCCTGAACCCCCAGGCGGCTCTGGATGCGCCCCGCTGGCGAGTGCTGTGGGATCAAGGGATCCCGCAAGTGGCCCTGGAGAGCACGGTGCCGCCCCAGGTGGTGCGCGAACTCTCTGCCCGCGGCCATGCGGTGCAGGTGGTGGAGGCAGAAGAGGATTACGGCCTTTTTGGCCGGGGACAGATCCTCTTGCGGGATGGGGATCACTTCATTGCGGCTTCCGAACCCCGTGCCGATGGCCTAGCCCTGGCGTGGTAGAGTGCCTAGCTCATCACCATGCCACCATCGATGGCAAAAACCTGTCCCGTGATGTAGGCCGCCGCCGGATCTGCCGCCAAAAAACGCACCAGCCCCGCCACTTCTGCCGGGGATCCCAGTCGCCCCAGGGGGATCTGCGCCAAAATCGGGCCGGGATCCAGTTTTTCGGTCATTTGGGTGGTGATGAACCCCGGTGCCACGGCGTTGACGGTGATGTTGCGGCTGGCCAGCTCGCGAGCTGCTGTCTTGGTGAGGCCCACCACCCCTGCTTTGGCGGCGCTGTAGTTGGCCTGGCCGGCATTGCCCACCAAGCCCACCACCGAGGTGATGTTGATGATGCGCCCCTGGCGCTGCTTCACCATGATCTTGGCGGCTGCCTTCAGGCAGAGAAAGACCCCCGTCAGGTTGAGATCCAGCACCGCCTGCCAATCTTCTGGCTTCATGCGCAGCAGCAGGGTGTCGCGGGCCATGCCGGCATTGTTCACCAGCACATCCACCCGACCCCACCGCTCCATCACCTGGGCAAACAGGCTCTCCACCGCCTCTGGGCAAGACACATCGGCGGCCACAGGGATCCCTTCTCCCCCCAGGGCCGCGATCTCTTCCACCAGAGACTCGGCTTCGGCAGCGGAGCGGGCGTAGTTGATCGCCACTTTTGCTCCAATGGCCCCCAGGTGCAGGGCAATCGCCCGGCCAATGCCCCGGCTGGCTCCGGTGACCACAGCCACCCGGTCTTGGAGGGAAGGCAAAGGGAGAAGCTCAGACATAAGCGGCAGGTTCCTCGTGATTCGGACAGCCGCAACAGTATAGGATGCTTTAGAGCCCTCTGGTTGCCACTGGCTTCCCTGCGATCGCTTGCGCTGCGTCCCTCATAACCGCCGTTCGCGCTACTTGGATGGAGTCCTTCGGCATAGGCAGGAGGGATCCCACGGCTCTGTGCAGTCACCCTGCCCGCAAGATGTGTTGACGGACGGATTCCCAGACCAACGGGCGAGCAGAGCCGGACTATGATCAAAGGCTAGGCCGCAGCAGAGGAACTGTCCATGCAAGTGGAGTTTCGCGAGTGCGATCCGGGAAATCTGTGGATCTGGTTTGAGTTTGCCGAGCCGCCGGTCGAAGCTGAGCTGGAGTACCTCAACGAGGTGCTGGAGTCGTGGTACGTGTTGGGCAAGCTGGGCGGATTTAACGCCGAGCGTCTGGTGGCCCAAGAGGCCGAGGTGGATCTGAGCTATCTGGAGTATCCCAACGAATCGGAGCCCTTGCCTTCCCTGATGCACAACATGGGATCCCTGGAAGAGAAGGACAACTGGGCCCGCTGCTGGTTTGATCTGGGCACCGCCGATGCGATGGCGCTGGATGTGTTGATCAACGCCCTGCGCACCCTCAGCCTGGAATACATCGGCCTCAGCCGCGTGATTATCGGCGGGCAAAATGAGGATTGGCCAACGGCGGATCCGGAGGAGATGGATGACATGGATGACTACGATCTAAACGGCTATGTGCGGGATCACAGGGAGGAGGAAGGAGGGCTGGAATAGCGGGATCCCTGCCTACTCCAAGTAGCCCAGCTCTTGCATCTGCCGCACCAAGTCGGCATCGCTTTCCACATTCACCTTGCGAGGAGCCGTGCTAGGCCGCCGGGACTCTGCCCAGCTCACCCAGGCTCTCAGCCCATGCTGTAGGCGAGCCAGCCAAGCCTGGGGCCAGCCGGTCTCCACCGCCGACCCGTCGTGACAGCGTTGCGGATCAGCATCAGGGAGAGAGGACACGGGATCCCCGTTGCCGACCCAAAGCAGATCCCGCAGCTCCGCCGGATCCTGCTCCAGGTTGTAGAGGCTGGGACGATCCCCCGTTTGGATGAGCTTGGTCATCCCCTCATAGAGGGCACGGCGGATGTCGTAACAGGCACGCGCCCGCAGCAGGCTGTCGTTACGGCTTTCCATAGCCCGAATGAGGAGGTGGGGCGGGAAGGCTTCGCTGAGCACTGTTCCCTGCTCGGGATCTTCCCCTGCCAAGGTGCGGGCCAAGCTGAGGCGGGCGACCTCGCGGCGGAGCTTGAGGCTGACACAGGGGGCACCGTTGGGGGAAAGGTTGGGGCTAAAGCCGGCAGCTTCCAGGAGGGTATGGAAGAGGCGGCGGGTGGAAACAGGGGTGGCAATGCGTTTTCCTGCCGGGAAGTGGCCGGGATAGCGCAGGATGAGGGGCACGCGGATCAGCTCTTCGTAGACCACAAAGGCGTGGCCGACGAAGTCGTGTTCTCCCAGGCCTTCGCCGTGATCGGCGACGATGGCCACCAGCGTGTTCTGCTCCAGGCCGGTGTGGCGCAGGGTGTCGAAGACGGATCCCAGTAGGTGATCTTGGTAGGCCACCTCAGCATCGTAGATATCCCGCAGCACCTGCGCTTGCAGTGGAGAAAGGGGCTGCGGCAGGGGCGCCATCCAGCGGTAGGGCTGGGCGTTGTATTGGCGCAAAAAGTCGCGGGCCTCGCGGTTGCTTTTGAAATAGGGGGCGTATTTCTGCACAAAGGGCTCCGGCGGCCAGTAGGGCAGATGGGGCTCCATCAGGTTGACAAAGCAAAAGAAGGGCCGTGCTCCGGGATCCGACCGGCGGCGGGCCATCTGCTGCAGGTAGCGGTTGAGGTCGGCAATCGAGGCGGCGGTGTTGCCTTTGAAGTTGAGCAGGCGGGTCCAGAGGGAGGCAAACCAGGGGTGCAGCGCCAGCTGGAAGAGGGCGTCGGAGCGGGCAAAGGCGTTTTGCACCGGATAGGAGAGCCGCCGCCAAAATTGGGTGTAGGCGGCCAGCCAGCGGTTCAAGGGGGCGGGCAAGGGGGTGCCTTCGGGGGGGCGGGTGGGCAGAGCGCCACCGTAGTTGTAAAAGGTTTCAAAGCCGCGCCGCAAGCCGTTTTTCAGGATCCCCACCAGAGGGTTGTTGCAAAAGCCCACAGTGGTATAGCCGCTCAGCTGCAACAGCTCTGCCAGGGTGGGCAGGGCGGGGCTCAGCTCCAGATCTGCTTGGACAGTCTGGTGGGTGCTGGGATATTCCCCCGTAAACAGGGAAGCGTGGGAGGGGATGGTCCATTGGGCAGGGGCGATGGCCCGCTCGAAGAGGGTGGATTCGGCGGCCAGCCGATCCAGGTTGGGGCTGGTGGGCAGTTGGCGGGCACGCTCCGCTTCTGACCAATAGCAGGAGAGACGATCCGCCCGCTGGGTATCCAGCACGATCAGCAGGATGTTGGGGCGTTCTACGGCAGCAGCGCCGGCCCTTGCGGGGGAATGTCCTGTTTGCGCCACTCGGACGGAGTCCTC
>NZ_JANSHQ010000404.1:0-8062 GCF_047461715.1 Synechococcus sp. R8-2
TTGACTAGAGTCATGCTCTCGCTGGCCGAGAAAAAACCCTTGATAGGATGGGGAGTAGAACGTACCCTTGAGCCTTCTCGTCATGATCACCCTGACCGATAGCGCCATCCAAGAGTTGAAGCGCCTGCGCAGCAAGTACGAAAAAGAGGGATCCCAGCCCATCCTGCGTCTGGGGGTCAAGCCGAGCGGCTGCTCTGGCCTCTCTTATGTGATGAACTTCGAGTCTCAGGCCAACCCTGACGATCATACCTTCGACTTTGGGGATATCCAGGTGGCAGTGGATCCCTTGAGCATGACCTTGATCAGCGGCACCACCGTCGATTTTTCCGAGGATCTGCTGGGGGGCGGTTTCCGCTTCAGGAACCCCAATGCAATAGCTAGCTGTGGGTGTGGCACCTCCTTTGCCACTGCTGAGACTGCTGCTGTCGTTGGTCACTAAAGTCTCAATCGCTGCCTCCCACCCGCCTTTGGGCGTCAACGGTTGGAGGGCTCTAGGCTGGGCAGCCAAAGGACAAACCAAGTCCATCCCTTCTGGCTGGTGACCCGGATTTGGCCCTGCAGATACTCCACCCACTGCTTCACCAAGGCCAGTCCAAGGCCGCTGCCCGGCTGCGCCCAGGGATCCTCAGAAGGCACACGGTAAAAGCGTTCGAAAAGGTGGGGCAGGTGTTCAGGCTCGATTTGGGCGGTATTGCCGACTCTTAACTCAACCCCACCGGGAAAGGCTTGCACCTCCAAGCGGAGGGTTCCGCCCGGCTGGGTAAACTTGCAGGCATTTTCCAGCAGTTCCTTCAGGATCAGGGTTAGCCGCTGCGGGTAGCTGTAGAGCACTGCCGGGAATGAGGTCAGCTCTGCCATCTCCAGCTTCAGTTGCCGGGCTTGAGCCCGTTCTCGCACCCCGTCGAGCAGGCTTGTGCAAAGGCTGTGGAGATCGATGGTGGCAGCCGCAGAGCCCAACTCCTTGGCTTCCAGGCCCTGCAGATCCAGCAACTTGTTGATCAGCTCAATTTCAGCCTGACACTCTTCCAAAGCGATGCGGTGGTATTGGCGCTGCTTCTCGTCTAGAGGGGAGCGGCCCAATAGCTCCAGGGCCAGCTTGATCTTGGTGAGGGGGGTGCGCAGCTCGTGGGAAACGCTGGCCAGAAAGCTATCCTTAAGGCGGTTGAGCTGCTGCAAGTCCTGTACCTGGCAGGCCAGCTGGGCGGTACGTTCCTGCACTTTGGCTTCTAGGGCTTGGTTAAGTTCCCGCAGGTGGCGTTGGGCTTGGCTGGCCTGGATCAGGTGGCGGATGCGCCGCTTCAAAACCGACCAGCGAATGGGTTTGGAAATGTAATCGCTGGCCCCGGCAGCAAAGGCTTCATCCACGCAGGACTCATCTTCCAGCGCCGTGACGATGAGGATGGGCAGATCCGAGTTTTGAGCATGGAGGCGGCGACAGCACTCAAACCCATCCACATCCGGCATGACCGCATCCAGCAAGACCATATCCACTGGGTGTTGAGCGGCTAGCTGCAGACAGACTTCGCCGCTGCTGGCTTCCAGGACTTGGTAGCCTTCTCGCTCAAGGGCGTAGCGAACCAAGAGTCGCTGGCTGGGCTCATCGTCCGCGATCAACAACAACGGCTTCTTTTCAGGAGAGGGGGATCCCGCCTGGGCCTCAGGAACCGCCGGCGAGCTGGCCGGAGGGTGGGGATTAGGCCTCAGCATAGGCATTGAGAGGAGAGGGAGAAAGGCTCTGCACTCAGAGACTGAGGATAACTTGCCGATATGCCACCTCCAGCTTCTGCAGGGCTTGCTCTATAGTATCCCATTTTACAGAACTGGCTGGCTCGGCATGGGCCAGCTTTTCCAACTGCTGACACAGCTCGGCCAGACGTTTGGCGCCCAGGGTGCTGCTGCCGCCTTTGAGGCGGTGGGCCAACCGAGCAATGGCTTGGGGATCCCGCTGCTCTAGGGCCTGCCGCAGGGATCCCAATAGAGCTTCGCTGTCCTGCCGGTAGGTTTGGATCATCTCCTGCCAGGCTTCTGGAGAGCTGAAGACTGCCCGCATCTGGGCGAGGATAACGGGGTCGAGGGGCGGATCCTCTTCTTGGCTGGCCGGCTTGGGAAGGGGAGGGGATCCCTGAAGAACCCGGACTAGGGCGGCTGGCTCCAAGGGTTTGGTGAGGTAGCCATCTACCCCAGCAGCTTGGGCAGCAGCACGGCCTTCCGAAAACACATTGGCCGTGAGGACAACAATGCGAGGCTGGCGCTCAGGAGGCAGTTCAGCGCGGATGCGACGGGTGGCCGCAAGACCATCCAGCTCCGGCATTTGCATATCCATCAACACCAGATCGTAGGGTCGCAGGCGCAGAGCTTGGACGGCTTCCAGACCGTTGCCGACTATGTCGGGCCGGTAGCCCAATCGCTCCAGCATGAGGCGAATCACCTTCTGGTTAACCGGGTTATCCTCTGCCACCAGGATCTGAAGCGGGTAGCGGCTGGCCAGGGTCGCGTCCCAAATGGAGGGAGGAGCGGCGGGAGAGGAAGATAAGGAGGAAGGAGCTTTTTCTCCCACAAGCCCCAGCAGCAGCTTCCGCAGTTGGGAGGCTTTGACCGGCTTGGCCAAAGTGGGGAGAGGGTCTGCTGTGGAGATGAAGTTGCGCCCCGTCAGCACTAGCGGTAACAGGCGGGGTTGCGCTGTCTGCAGGTCAGCCGCCAGGGTCAAGCCATCCCGGTCTGGCAGGGTGGCATCCAGAAGGGCCAGGTCAAAAGGACGAGTTCTAACTGCAGCCTGGGCTTCTGCCGCCAAGGCACAACAGGTTACCTCCATGCCCCAAGCGCTCAGCAGTCGGGATAGCAACTGCCGTTGACTGGCGTTGTCTTCCACCAGCAAAACCCGCTTGCCGGCCAAGCACGGATCCGGTGCGGCGGTTGGCAACAGCTCCTGGTCTGGCCTCTTTAGGGGGATGCGAAAGCGAAAAGTGGATCCCTGGCCTGGCTGACTTTCCACCCCGATTGCTCCCCCCATGAGCTGGCAGAGACGCTGGCTGATGGCCAAGCCCAGGCCGGTGCCCCCAAACTGGCGGCTGATGGAGCTATCCACCTGGCTGAAGGGCTTGAAGAGGCGATCCAATTTTTCGGGGGGAATGCCAATGCCGGTATCTTGCACCTGAACGCTTACCCACTGCTTTTCGGGATCCCTCTCCCCGGCCTCGACGGTCACCACCACCTCTCCCTGGGGGGTGAACTTGATGGCGTTGCTGAGCAGATTGGCCAGGATTTGGCGCAGCCGGTTGGGATCCCCTATCAAGGTTGGCGGCAGGTTGGGATCCACCCAGGCCACCAGTTCCAGATCCTTGCTCTGGGCTTGGGCTGCCATCAGATCCAGCAGCTCTTCCACCAACTGCGGCAAGGAAAAGGGTATTTCCTCCAGTTCCAGCTTCTGGGACTCGATCTTGGAGAAATCGAGGATGTCGTTGATTAGGTTCAGCAGCACCTCGCCTCCATAGCGGATGGTCTGTACCCAATCCTGCTGCTGCGGATCCAAGGAGGTGTCCAGGAGTAGACTGGTCATCCCCAAAATGGCGTTGATGGGGGTGCGGATCTCATGGCTGATGGTGGCCAGGAACTCGCTCTTGGCGCGGCTGGCGGCTTCGGCAGCTTCCTTAGCTGCTTTCATCTGCTCTTCTGCCAGCTTGGCTAGGGTGATATCCCGCCCGGCGGCGTAGACCAGGGATCCGGCCAAAGAGGCTCGCCACTCGATGAAACGATAGCTGCCGTCCTGGGTGCGGTAGCGGTTGACAAAGTGATCCAGCCGTTTCTCTTCGACAAGCTGCTGCATGGCCGCCTGCGTGGCGGGGAGGTCGTCCGGGTGAACCCACTCCAAAAAGGGTCGGCTCTGGAGCTCCTGCAGGGAATAGCCCAGGGTGGTCTCCCAGGCGCGGTTGAGACGGCGAAAGTACCCTTGGACATCGGCAATGCAGAGCAAATCCAGAGCCACCGAGAAAAACTGCTCCAGCTCCGCTTCTGCCGACTTGCGGGCAGTGATGTCCACCGCGGTAAACACCCAACACGGGATCCCGCGCAAGACAAGGGGCTGCACAAACACGTCTTCCCAGACAACTCGGCCATCCTGCCGCTGCCATTGCCACTCAAAGCGGGCGGATCCCTGCTGGCGGGCTTGCTCCAAGTAGGACTGCAGCGAGAACTCCCCGCCCCGAAGAGCCTGGCGATAGGGAGACTGCTCGCAAGCGTCGAAGGCCCGCAGCTCCTCCAGGCTGAAAAACCCGTAGGCGGCAATGGCTTGGGAGTTGGCCTCCAGGATCTCGCCGGTCTCGGCATGACGGATGAGGATGGCCACAGCGGCATTCTCAAACAGCGCCCGGAACTTCTGCTCGCTTTCCTGGACGGCCTGCTGGGATCGCACCCTGTCGGTTACATCGCGGACGATCACCACCACCTCTTGGGGGTTGAGGGGCACAATGCGCACCTCTTCGTGGCGGGTCTCCCCTTCAATCTCGATGCTTTGGTCGTAGCGCTGCCGCGTCTGGGTAGCTATAGCCTGCTGAACAAAGAAAAGCCGCCGCTCGGCCAATTCCGGTGGCAAAAGCTCCTGCAGGGATCGGCCCACGTAGGTGTCCGGCGAGCCATAGAGAAGAACCTCGCCCCCCGAGATAAAGCTCAAGCAAATGCCCTGGCTATCAAGGCGAAAGATCAAGTCGGGAATGGCTTCTAGAATGGCTCGCTGCAGCTGTTCAGCGGCTTTCAAGGCCAGCTCCGCCTGCTTGGCTTCTGTAATATCCCGCACGATCACCAGGACTTCCTGGCTGTTGAGAGGGACAATGCGGGCCTCTTCGTAGCGTACCTCCCCTTGAACTTCAATGCTGTACTCGTAGCGCTGTTGGGTTTGGGTGGCCAGAGCTTGCTGAACATAGAAAAGCCGCTGCTCTGCCAGCTCCAGCGGCAGAATTTCCCGGGGGGATCGGCCCAAGTGCTGCTCGGCTGGAGTGTAGAGATGGATATCGCCGCCGGAAATAAAACTCAGGCAGATGCCCTGGCTATTCAGGCGAAGGATGAGGTCGGGGATGGCTTGGAGAATGGCCCGCTGGGTGGCTTCCATTTCTCTAAGGGCCAACTCCGCCTGTTTCCGCTCGGTGATATCTCGCACCAGGATGTAAACTTTGTCTCTCCCGTGAGCGACAACGCAGGCTCTCCGATAGCAGCGGATCCCCGGCTCAATCTCAACTTCGTACTCTAGGTACTGCGGCGTCTGGCTGACCAAGGCCCCCTCCGCCAGAGATGGATACTGCTCTTTCAGCGAGCCAGTAAACACGTCTTGGGCGCGGCAACCCACGTAAAACTCAGGCGGATGTCGGGTGGGAACGTAAGGGGAAGGCTTGCAATGAAGAATGACTCCCTCGGCGCTGAGCTCAAAAATCAAGTCGGGAATGGCCTCGTAGAGGGCGCGGTAGCGAGACTCGCTTTCCTGTAGAGCCCGCTCCATCTTGACCCGCTCGCTGATGTCGCGGCTGGTGATGAGGATCCCATCGCCCACCGGCACCACTTGGTGATGGATCCAACTGGCCTTCAAGCCCGGCTGCCCCGAAATGGGGAACTCCTCTTCCAGAGGAATGCCGGTTTCCACCACTCGCTTGTATTTCTCAAAAAAGCCCCCCCAGCGGTTGATGGGCAGCAGCTCGCACAGCCGCTGGCCGATGATCTGCCGGCGCTGGAGGGAAATGAGCTCTTCCCCCTTGGCGTTGACATCCACAAAGACAAAGTCGCGGATCTCGCGGGTAACGGGATCCCGCACCGCCTCCAACAGATAAATGGCATCCAAGCTGGCTTCCAAGGCTGCCCGAAAACGAGCCTCTGGGCTGGGGGTGCCTCTAGGAGGTTGGAAGGGAAATCTTCGAGAAAGGGATCCCAGGATCCCTCTGAAGACAGAAAGCGGCTGACTTTCCCCCAGGCTGACGCCAAGCAGCAGGAGAGCCAAGAAGAGGGATCCCAGCAGCCAAAAGGCAAGGCCAGAGGGATCCACCAGGCCCACCGTTTTCCCTACCGCCCATAGCTCTCTGTGCATAGAACCCAGAGATTCCTGCCCCCTTTCCACAGTATCCCAGCAAGTCTTTCCAGCTTATCTTGGAGGTCAAAAGGGGAAGCTCAGCTAACTTGCGGAAATGGCCTCTATGCAATGGGCAGGATTCCTCAAGAGTGGCTTTTTGGGGAAATGAGTCTTGGCTCAAAGCTTTGTTTCTGGGTGCAGTAGGGAGAGAGACTCTTTATTGTGAAGATGCTTTATTGTGAAAAATAATTGTGAAGATTCAGCGGGATCCCTTGCGCCAGCGGCAGTAGAGTTTTTCCAGCTCCACCCAAACCATAACCACGGTGCTAAAGCCCAAGCAGATCAAAAGTTCAGTGCGGGTTAGCTCCTCTGTGCCAAAGAAGCTGCGCAAGAAAGGCACATAGAGCAGAGCCAATTGCAAGAGCAGAGTGGTCAGGACCGCGCCCAGCAGGTAGGGGTTGGAAAAAGGGTTGGTCTCGATGGTGAGCTTCTCGTTGGAGCGCACGGCCAGCGCATGGCCCATCTGGGCGATACACAGGGTGGTGAAGACCATTGTGCGCCAGTGGGGGATGTAGGCTTCCACAATGGCCATCATGAGGATTGTGGAGATGGCAAAAACCACGCCGATGCGCACCATGTAGGCTCCCAGCCCCTGGGCGAAGATGCTCTCTTTGGGGTTGAAGGGGGGGCGCTGCATCACCCCTGGCTCCGCCGGTTCCAAAGCCAAGGCCAGAGCGGGCAGGCCATCGGTCACCAAGTTCATCCACAAGATCTGTAGGGGTGTCAGCGGCACATCCCCCAAGCCCAGGATGGGGGCAGCAGCCACTGTCAGCACCTCACCGATGTTGCTGCCCAAAATGTACTTCACAAAGCGGCGGATGTTGCTGTAGACCACTCGCCCTTCTTCAATGGCTGCCACGATGGTGGCGAAGTTGTCGTCCAGCAGCACCATATCGCTGGCCTCTTTGCTCACATCGGTGCCCGTGATGCCCATGGCGATGCCAATATCCGCTTGGCGCAGGGCAGGGGCGTCGTTGACCCCATCCCCGGTCATGGCCACGAACTCGTTTTGCTTTTGCAAGGCCTGGACAATGCGCAGCTTGTGTTCGGGGGCGACGCGGGCATAGACCCTGACGGTTTGTACCGTTTGCAGCAGCTCCTCGAAACTCAAGCGGGAGAGGGTACGCCCGTCAATCGCCTGATCCTCCGACTCGAGAATGCCCAGCTGGCGGGCAATGGCAACAGCTGTCAGTTGGTGGTCGCCGGTAATCATCAACGTGCGGATCCCGGCTTCTCGGCAGCGGGCCACGGCCTCTCGCGCCTCTGGTCGCGGAGCATCGTGCATCCCCACCAAGCCCAGCCAAACCAGGTTGTGCTCCACCTCTTCCCCGTTGTCCGGGATCCGCTCTAGCCTCTGGGTGGCTACCCCCAGAACCCGGATACCTTGGGCGGCCAGGCGGTTATTGGTGCCGAGGATGGCTTGGCGATCTGTTTCCGACAGTTCCTGCCAAGTTCCCCCTTTCTGGATACGATCACACCGCTCTAGCACCAGCTCTGGGGATCCCTTGATGTAGACGCAATAGCCGCCGTTTTCCTGGATCACCACGCTCATGCGCTTGCGTTCTGAGCTGAAGGGGAGCTCCTGCACCCGTGGGTAGCGCTCCTGTAAAGAGCCTTTGTGGAGGTTGGCCTTGGCGGCTGCCACCAGCAGGGCGGCCTCGGTGGGATCCCCCAGGATGGACCAGGTGGGCGTTGAAGGGGGGGAAGAAACTGCAGACCGAGGGTTACGCCCGGCAACAGGTTGGAGACTGGCCTGCAACAGGGCATCGTTGCAGAACACCACGGCCCGCAAGATGGCCTGCAGATCCGGGGCGCTCCCGGGATCAATGGGCTGGCCGCGGCAGTAGAAGGATCCCTTGGGGATGTAGCCGCTGCCGCTGACCTGGTAGTGGCGCTCCGGCGTGAGGATGTCGGTAACCACCATCTTGTTCTCGGTGAGGGTGCCGGTTTTGTCGG
>NZ_JANSHQ010000405.1:0-1128 GCF_047461715.1 Synechococcus sp. R8-2
TGCTTGAGCTTGGCATTGCTGGCCTGGAGATCCACCATTAGGTTGCCATAGGTCTTGCCCAAGCGGATCATCACCCCGGTGGAGATCGTATGCAACACCAACTTTTGGGCTGTGCCGGCTTTCATGCGGGTGGATCCGAGGATTACCTCCGGCCCCACCAAAGGGGCAATAGCAATATCCACCTGCTCGGTTAGCGGGGAAGGGTGATTGCAGGCCAGGCCAATCGTGAGCGCCCCCATGCTCCTAGCGGCTTGGATCCCACCCAGCACATAGGGGGTACGACCGCTGGCGGCAATTCCCACAACACTATCTTGAGCTTGGAGGTGAAGACCCTCCAGCGCGCGGGCAGCCGCTTCTGCGTCGTCCTCTGCACCCTCTACCGCCTGGGTCAGGGCTTTTTCCCCCCCGGCGATCAAAGCCACCACCTGTGCGGGGGAAGTGCCAAAAGTGGGTGGGCACTCAGCCGCATCCAGTACCCCCAGCCGACCTGAGGTTCCTGCCCCGATATAGATCAGCCGCCCGCCGTGACGCATCCGCTGGGCAATGGCATCGATGGCTTGGGCAATCGGCTCTGCTTGAGCAGCCACCGCTTCCGGCACCCGCCGATCCTCAGCGTTGATCCGTTTCACCAGTTCCCAGGTGCTGAGACGGTCGATCTCGGCTGTGGCCGGGTTGGGGCTTTCGGTCAGGGATCCGGGATCCCAAGCCAATTGTGGAGAAACCATGGCAGCGCTTGTCCAGGCAAGAGGGATCCGCCTTCAGGGATCCTACACTTTGTCTTCTCGGATTCTATCGGTGGCAGGGGGCTCTCCTGAGGGAGCAGTGGAGGGAAAAACTGCGCCAACAGCACCACAACAAGGGCAAGGAGCACCAAGCCGGCCCCCTTCGCCGACGTCCATTCAACCAAAACCTCTGCCAGCGGAAACGCAGCGCGGCCATTCTCCAAAGATGCCCCCATCACAAGCGGCGACCAGCCCAAATACGCCTCAGTCGGCAGCCCAACCGGTGAATTGACGAAGGCGAGCGCCGCCCAGTGGCGGTACTCTAGAAGGTGTTCTAAGGACTCCGTCCCGCTACTGCGATGAGTAAGTCCGTGCAAGCGATGGCAAGGACTCCGTCCCGCTACCG
>NZ_JANSHQ010000406.1:0-3609 GCF_047461715.1 Synechococcus sp. R8-2
ATCTGCGGGCGGTGCAACAGAGCCGCCAACAGCTCCGCCTTCATCCGCTCCCCCAGCGAGAGCTTGCGCACTGGTTGCTTCAGCTTGCTTTCTAGGTCGAGCAGCTCCGCCAGCTCCCCCACCCGCTCCCGAAACTCCTTCTCAGGGATCTCGTAAACGGCAGCGTTGATGCGCAAAGAGTCCATTGCCGGCAGATCCCAAATGAGCTGCTGCTTCTGTCCCATCACCAGGGTGATCTGCCGCAAAAACGCCGGCTCCCGGCGGTAAGGCACATGACCCACCACTTGCACCGTGCCGCCGGACGGATAGATCAAACCGGTCAACATCTTGAGGGTAGTGGTCTTGCCCGCCCCGTTGGGCCCCAAAAATCCCACCATCTCCCCCGGCTGAACTTGAAAGCTCACGGACTGCACTGCCGGGATGTGGCGATAGGTGCGGCGAAAAAAGTGGCGCAGGGTGCCAACCACTCCGGGATCCTTGACGGCCACCGGGTAAACCTTGCTCAGGTTGTGGGCAGCGATGATTGGCTCCAACCGGGTCGGCACATCAGGCAACATCTACCCCCACCCCTACAAAACGGCCAGATCCGCTACCCCAACCCCAAGAACAGAGCTTCCAGAGCTGGGCATACCGGATCTGCAGAGGGCTATTTCTCAGTATCCGAGGGAAAGCAACGAACGAATAGGGGAACTACAGCAGTCCTACGTCCATCCCAGGCTTACCCGTGGCCAGCTCCACCTTCAGGATGCGGCCACCCGATTTCTGGATGCGCTGCTGTTCCCGAAACCAGTTCTCATAGGGCACCAGCTTGGTGAAGTAGGTATTTTGCAGCTCCCGCTGGGTGCGAATTCGGGTTTGGCTGGGCACACAGGCCGTGATCTTGAACATGCGCATGATATGGGATCCCTGCTCAACAACAAAATGGGCTATCTTGACCAGCAAAACAGGCGACTCACCCCAGAAAGCTCGCGTACCGCAGATAGCACACCAGATCCCTGTGGCAAATCGCCCGTCGTGCTCGTTGGACAATGAACCTCACGCCGAGGCAATGACGCCGGGAGTTAGCTCAGGCCAGAGCAGATGTAATCGAAGTACACCCCCATTTCCTTGCCGGCCTCAGCGCCCACCAGAGCGGCAGTTACCTCTTTCATGGCTTGGATGGCCTGGATGGTTGCCCCAATGGGCACTCCCAGGGAATTGTAGGTCTCCTTGAGCCCGTTCAGCACCCGCTCGTCCAGAATGGAGGGATCCCCGGCCAGCATGGCGTAGGTGGCGTAGCGCAGGTAGTAGTCCATGTCGCGGATGCAAGCGGCATAGCGACGGGTGGTGTACATGTTGCCGCCAGGACGGGTGAGATCAGAGTACAGCAACGCCTTGGCAGCAGCATCCTTGACGATGGTGGAGGCATTGGCCGCGATGGTGGCAGCCGCCCGCACCCGCAGCTCGCCTGTGGCGAAGAAGGCTTTCAACTTCTCCATGGCCGAGCTGTCCAGATACTTGCCTTGAACATCGTAGCTGTTGATTACAGCAGTAATTGCGTCTTGCATGATGAGCTTCCTAAATCCAAATCGACGAACAGCAAAGGGTTGTGCGGCAAAAACAATGAGGGATTAGCTCATTGCCCCCACCACAAAGTCGAAGTAGTAGCCGGCTTCAGCCGCATCGTCAGGAGAGAGCAGACCCATGGCCACCTGCTTCATTTGACGAATGCTCTCGGCCACCGCCGGAATGGGTGTGCCCAAAGAGTTGTACATCTCGCGAACACCCACCAGGCCGATCTCTTCGATTGGGGTGACATCGCCGGCAATGACACCATAGGTGATCAGGCGCAGGTAGTAGTCCATATCCCGCAGGCAAGTCGCCGTCATCTCTTCCCCGTAGGCATTGCCCCCCGGAGAGACAATGTCAGGGCGCTTCTGGAAGAGCTGGTCGGCAGCTTGTTTGACGATGCGCTCACGAGACTCGGTTAAGACTTGAGCAATGCGCAACCGCTTCTCACCCGAGGCAACAAAGGACTTGATCCGATCCAGTTCCCCCGGGCTGAGGTAGCGGGCCTCCGCGTCCGCGTTCACAATCGATTTCGTAACAACACTCATGGATATCCATCCTCAAGTCGATTTTTTAAAGAGTATGACGAGCATACCCGCAAGCTATTTTCCGATATGCTTGCCGTCTGCCATCTCAGATCTTCACACTTCTTAAAATCTCTCCCAGAAAAGGGCCGTCCCGCTGGCGCGACCAGTGTTGCGTAGGTCTTTCAGAGCGGACAGTCCCATTCCCGCCCCGACAGGGCAGTTCCCTCCCCAAAGTCCGGCAAGAGAGGGGCTACAATCTCACTTAGACTCACTTAGAATGAAGGCTGAGTCGCCAGGGGATCCCTGCAGGCTTGGTTTAAGACATGCGTTGAGGTTGCGATGACGGATGCCTCTGGGTCAGAACGATTGAAGCGAGCGAAAGGTATTTCTGAGGGTACGCCCTCATCTCTGCCGGATCACCTCATCCGGGCCACGGCGGCAGAAGGCAAAATCCGAGTGGTGGGCTTGGTGGCCACCCAGGCGGTACAAGAGGCAAGGGAGCGGCACAAGCTCTCCTATGTGGCGACAGTGGCCTTGGGGCGGGCCATGAGCGCAGCCCTGTTGCTGGCGGCCAACTTGAAGCGACGCCAGGCGCGGATTAACCTGCAACTGAAAGGGAATGGCCCCTTGGGCAACATCTGGGTGGATGCCGGCTCGGATGGCACGGTACGCGGGTATGTGAGCAACCCCGCCATTGAGCTTCCTCTCACTGCCGAGAGCAAGTTGGATGTGGGCCAAGCCGTTGGGCGCTATGGCTACCTCCATGTGCTGCGGGATCTGGGGTATGGCCAGCCTTACACCAGCGCGGTGGAGCTGGTTTCGGGAGAGGTGGGAGACGACATCACCTACTACCTCTCCTCCTCAGAGCAGATTCCCTCGGCAGTCCTTCTGGGGGTAAACCTTGACTCGCAGCGGGTACGTGCCGCCGGCGGAGTGTTGTTGCAGCTGATGCCAGGGGCGCCGGCCAGTCTGATTCCGGAGATGGAGGCCCGTTTGGCCAAAGTGGAAGAGTTTAGCCCGATGTTGGCTTGCGGCGGCGGCTTGCGGGAGCTGTTGCAACTTTGCCTGGGCGACCTGGATCTGAAAATTGCGCCGGAAATGCGCACCATCCGCTTCTACTGCAAGTGCAATTCCGACCGAGTGAAGGGGGCCCTGCGCATGCTGGGGCGGGACGAGTTGCTCGATATGATCCACACCGACAAGGGGGCAGAAGCGGTTTGCCAATTCTGCAACGAGGTCTACCGCATCTCGGAAGACGAGCTGCGCTCGATTGTGGCGGAGATGTCGGCCACCCCCTGATGGCACAATGATGGCCAACTACGGGATCCCGATTCTGACACCTCTCGATGTTGTCTGAGCCCCCGGTTGAGTTGGTTGAATTATCGGTTGTTGTCCCCTGCAAAAATGAGGCGGACAACCTGGAACACCTGTTCGAACGCCTGCAACTTACCTTGGAGCCGCTGGGGATCCCCTACGAGATTATCTGCGTCAACGATGGCAGCCAAGACGACACACTGGAAAAGCTGATCGCCTT
>NZ_JANSHQ010000407.1:0-2671 GCF_047461715.1 Synechococcus sp. R8-2
AGATGGACTTGCTCATCTCCACCACTCATGCCGAGCGAGGTTTTGAGGCTGTACCCAGCGAAGTGGGAGGGTAGGAGGCCACCTGGATTCTGTGGGCCACTGCCGCTGGGGAACTGATGCCTGCCAAGGCTGAACTGGAGCAGCAAAGGGCTGAGCGCCTGGCCTAAAAGTTGTGAGAACTGGGGGTGGATCCGGGTACATTAAGCTAGAGCAGACGTCAGGGATCCCTCCCCATGGATTGCCAAGACCTTGCTCAGGATCTTCTCCTAGAACTGGAGCAAGCTCAGAGTCTCACCCAGCTCTTAGATTGGGCTTTAGCCTGCCTTCCTAGCCAGCAAATCTTCTGCCAGATTGGCTGGGAAGAGTCCGCAGCTGTTTTGCAGGCAATGCTTCGCTATCCTGAAAAGTTAGCAGTGATTCTACGGAATCCCCTACAGAGCTCATCCGAAAAGTCAATCAGCACAGAAGATATCCAAACCCAAATTTCTCAGTTGGGATTAGAAGAACGGGTTCTACTCCTAGAAGGCCCCATTCCTGCCCTTTTGGCAGATCTCGGTCAATGTTTCCCAGAGACCCAGATTGGCGTTTGTTTCTGGACTGAACTCACGGACTACCGTACCTGTCTGCTTCAGTCTTTGCTACTGCGGGATTACTTGGCCGACTCAGCCCTATACTTGGTCAACCATTGCCGCTACGGAGCCATAGCCCAAGCCAACCTAGATTTGATGGGGATAGATCCCAGTTTTCATCTGCAGAAGGTTTTGCCCAATCTAGGCCAAGGGATCCATCTCCTCACTTGGGATCCCCAGCACAAAGGGTTAACCGAGCAGGATCTCGCTCACATCCAAGCAATTAGCCCTGGATCACTGCTGGCAGCTAACCCGGTATTCCTGACTTTTACCCAGCCGGATCCCTCAGAACCCAACCGGTTTTACCCCTGTAAATACATCAAGCTGGACAACTTCCTGCCTCAAGAGCTCAACCAAGCCATTCTCCAACATGCCATTACCCACCAAGACAAGTTTATCCCTTCCAAGAGCTACAGCAAGAGCAACACCGAGGCAGAGTCACTAAAATTTCGCCGCTCCCTGAGGCTGGACTTCGCTTACTTTCAGGAGCATGGATCCCTGCTGCGAGAAAAAATTGCGGCTGTTGCTCCCCAGATTTTTGCTGAGCTAGGCATTGAGAACTTTGACATTCAAATCTTTGAGATGGAGATGATTGCCAGCCATGATGGCTGCTTCTTTACCGCCCACACCGATAACTCCTACCCACAAACTGCCTTCCGCCAGGTGAGCTGCGTATATTACTTCCACAAAGAGCCAAAGCCTTATCGAGGAGGTGAGCTGCGCATCTACGATACCCAAAGGCAAAAACCTCATCCACCAATCCTGCACGGGGCATACGATGAGGTAACCCCTACAAATAACAGCATCGTCTTCTTCTCCAGCAGTTGCCTACATGAAATCCTGCCGGTATTTAGCCCTAGCCAAGCCTTTGCCGATAGCCGCTTCACTATCAATACTTGGCTAGGAGCCAAGCAATTCACCTAAAGGCTTGCAGCTCCACCATGGCCAGAGTTTGCATAATTACCACTGTTCGGGATCCAGGCGTGTGCTTGGAGTCGTTCATTCGCTATCACCTTGCCCTTGGAATTGCCCATATTTATATCTTCTTTGACGATCCAGAGGATCCCGCTATTCAGGTGGCACTTCAGTTTTCCGATGTAACGGCTATTCCCAACGATGAAGCTTTGCAAGTCCAACAAGCATTGGGGAATGTTCTCTACCCAAAATATGGCCCTCATGTTGGCTATGAGGTCATGGCTCGCCAGATCCTTAACGTAGAAACGGCTATACAACTTGCCTTGGATCAAAACATGGACTGGATTCTTCGTATTGACGGAGACGAGCTTTTTTATCCTGGCCAGACAACGGCTCCAAATTGGTTTGATCGAGTAAGCGACGACATATTTCAAGTTACGTTTCTAAACCACGAAGCAGCTCCCGAAGCGTTTGAGATCGAAGACTACTTCCGCGAGGTCACTTTATTTAAGAGAAACCCTGCTATTTTGGATCCCGGATTCTATACCCAGTTTCAGAAGATCTCTAGTAAGAGTCAATACTTTTTGGCTTACCAGAATGGAAAGTCAGCAGCTCGGATCTATCCCTCTCTTCTGCCTAACAGCGTACATAGCTTTGATATTCCAGGGGATCATCCTCTAGTAACGTCGTCTCCCTCTATTTTGCACTACTTGAACTGCGGATTCCAGAACTACTATAAAAAATACGCCCAACTGGGAAACTTTCCCGACTACTGGTGGCGCTCCAAGTCTAATCCTATTCGGGTGCCTTTTCACTTAACCTCACGGGATGCTTACTGCTCGGGAGATAGAACTCGCATGGAAGCTCTCTATCAGGAGTTTATACTTTACAACAATCCTGAAGCCAGTCAAAGCCTCATGGAAAACGGCATTCTCACACGCATTTGCTACCCTTCCCAGCTACTGTCATCTCTCTCTACCTCACCGGTTTAGTCTGAGCTCTTATCCGCTCTCCAGTGCGAGACTAGTCAGGGTAAGAAAAAGGCTCCCTATAGGGAGCCATGGAGTACTTGAAGTGAAAAGAGAAATTATTCAAAGACGTTACAGCTCTTACCAACAAAGGTAGCC
>NZ_JANSHQ010000408.1:0-2045 GCF_047461715.1 Synechococcus sp. R8-2
CACCACCACCACCTCGTAGCCCATCTGCCGCAACAACTGCAGCACCAAATAGCTCAGCCGCCCCAACCCTGCGATCACCACATGATCCTCTTTGGGCATACGGGCAGCCCGACCCAAGCCAAAGCGACTGCTCACCAATTTGTCGGTCACCAAGCCGTAAATCAACCCCACCAGGGCAGCCCCCACCAAGGTCATCATCACCGCCAGCACCTTCACCCCCAGCGGTGTTTCCGGCTGTTGAAAAGCCTCAATATCCCCGTAGCCCCCTGTCAGCACCACGATCGTCAGCAAAAGCCCATCGATGAGGGGTTTGCCGATCATCCTGAAGTTGATCACCCCCAGCACCAACATGGCCCCCAAGGTGAAGGTGAGGGTGCGCACGATGGGCTTGACCTGTAGGAGTCCCTGCACTCCTCTGCGCAGCCAAGACCCAAGGGATCCCCGCCCCAACGACCTGCCTTGCCGTTGTTGTCGCTTGTCCTGCATCTGGCCGCTGGCCCAGCGCTGTGCCCGTGAGGAGCCCCGTCGCCCGTTGCGTTCCAACAGTTGCAGGTAGGCTCTGGGATCGCAAATGACCAAAACGCGATCCCCCTCCAGCAGCTCTGCCTCGTGGTCAAAGTCGTCGAAAACTCGCTGTTTGGAAAAGTTAGAAAGCCCATCCACCGGGTAATGAAACAGCACCCGCGCCCCAAAAGTTTCCTCCAGCTCCGAGAGGGGCATATGCAGCAGGCGGGAGTTGTATCCGATGGTCAGCTCTACCACGTTCCAGAGGGTGGTCTCTCGGTCTGAGACAAAGTAAGCCGGATCTGCCAGCTCTGGCGGAAGCGTGGCCGGCTGGGCTTCCAGCTGGGGCAGCTCAAAGTAGCCAACAAATTCGTCGGAAACAGCCTTAAGGGCAAAAGCCGGGGCAGCCAAAGCCGCCACCGATAGGGAAAAATGCTGCGGCAAAACCGAGTCGAGATAGCGGGCAAGGCTGTGGTTGAACAGACGCGAGACGACGCGCACCTGTGGGTTGAGATCTCGAATCAGCAAAGCCAGCTCGAAATTGGCTTGGTCGCTGTCCTCCAGGAGCAGCGCCACCCTAATCCGCTCGATCCCAGCCCGCTGCAACACCCCCGGCTGGCGGGGATCCGCCTGTAGGTATTGCCACTGCTCTTCCAAATGAGGGGGCAGATCGGGAGCAACTACTACAGCGCGATGTCCAAAAGCTTCTAGGGCTTGGAGAGTGAGCTCCACCAAATCGTTGTAGCCGCAGACCAGGATAGAGACACCTGGATCCCTGCTATTCTCTTGCACCTGTGCATGAGGCGATCTCGAAAGGGAGCTCACCATAGCTCTGTCATCTACCCTGCTCCCTTTATACCCGAAGCCTCTTCAGCTTTCGCGAGTGCTGTCAATACCGCTGACCGCAAAGCCCTGGGTAGAGACCCGTTGCTCAACAAGACCGGCTGCGTTGCTGGCCATCTCGAGTGCTGTCGAGAACAGGGGGAAGTTGGCCAGTTCCATCCCAAAGGGTGAGAGATGAGAAAAACTTCTAAGAGCTTGACCCGGTACTTGAGATCCTCTATCATTGCCCCAAGGCGAGGTTCTTGAATAAAAGTCTCAATAAAGCTGGCCTAAGATGAGGGTCAACAGAGTGAGATTTGCGGGAACCGCCTTTGTCCTTTGGGCGTAGCTTTCAGGTTTTTTCTCAGAGAGAGGCATGGCCAGCTTGGCCGGTGGAGCTCTGTCTCTTGAGATGTTTTTGAACTTAGGAGTTGGGTATGCGCTTATCGCGACGGCAATTTGTCAGTGGAGCCACGCTAGGTTCTGCGGCTCTGGCAGCAGGGTCTCTTCTGCGTCCGGCCCATGGCGCCAATCGGGAAGTGAACCTCTACACCTCGCGGCACTACGGCACAGACGAGAAATTGTACGAACTTTTCAAGCAGAAAACGGGCATTACCGTGAATTGGGTGCAGGGCAACGCCGATGAGATCGTCCAGCGCATCCGCAGCGAGGGATCCAACAGCCCCGCCGACATCTTCATGACGGTGGATATTGCCCGG
>NZ_JANSHQ010000409.1:0-6431 GCF_047461715.1 Synechococcus sp. R8-2
ACTCCGTCCCGCTGTCGCGAACGGGCGGGTTAAAGGTTTTGCCCAATTGTCCCAGCCGTTGTGCCGTCTGTAGAGCCGTGCCGCTGGGGGCATCCGCTTTGCGGTTGTGGTGCAGCTCGATGATCTCAACGTGGTCAAAATACTGCGCCGCCTGCAGCGCCATCTGCTGCAGCAAAATCATGCCGATGGCAAAATTGGGCGCGATTAAACAGCCCACACCCGACTTGTCCGCCAGATCCCGCAGCCGCTCCACCTGCTCCGGCGTCAGGCCCGTCGTCCCCACCACCGGGCGTACGCCAAAGGCAATGGCCGAGCGAACATGTTCAAAGGCCGACCGAGGATGGGTAAAGTCCACCATTACGCCGCGGTTGCTCCGCTGCGACAACCTCAGCAACTGCCCCGACAAGTCATCGGTAATCTCCACCCCCAGGGATCCCAGGCCCAGCACCTCGCCAATGTCCGAGCCCAGTTGAGAGCGGGCCACCGCCCCCACCAACCTCATGTCGGGCGTCTGGGCAACGGCTCGCACCACCTCTCGCCCCATTTTGCCCAAGGCCCCCACCACCAAAACCGGAATGGGGGATGTAGCCGCTTCTGGAGCTGTCAACTCCTGAAAGTGCTCCCCACCGCTATCGTGGTCAACTGGATCAACCGATGTTGTCACCCGCTGCTGCCCTCATCCAAGCTCTACGAAATGACTGCGAAAGCGGGGGATCCCTGCAGATCCATCACAGCTTCACCTCGATATCTACCCCTGCCGGCAGATCCAGCTTCATGAGAGCATCGATGGTTTTGGAAGAGGGGGAATAGATGTCGATAATGCGCCGGTGGGTGCGGGTTTCAAAATGTTCCCGCGAGTCCTTGTCGGTGTGGGGGGAGCGCAGCACACAGTAGATGCGGCGCCGAGTAGGCAAAGGGATCGGGCCGACAGGTACGGCGTCGGTACGACGAGCCGTATCCACAATTTTGTCGCAGGAAGTATCCAGCAGCCGATGATCGTAAGCCTTCAGGCGGATGCGAATTTTCTGTTGGGTCAAGGTAGGCATGGCCGGAGAGCAATCCAGAAAAAGGGGGACTCAAAAAAGCTGGCAGGGAAAGTGCTCCGCGCCACTATCGCAACTGAGTTGGTCTGGGGCCGTCGGCACTCAATCCCTGCCAGGAAAAAGCAGCTTACTTCAGGATCTTGGAGACAACACCCGCTCCGACAGTACGGCCACCCTCGCGGATAGCAAAGCGCATCCCCTGCTCAATGGCGATGGGCTGGATCAGCTCCACCGTCATCCTGACGCGGTCGCCGGGCATCACCATCTCCGGCTGGGATCCGTCATCAGCCGTGAAGGAAGAGATGGTGCCGGTTACATCGGTGGTGCGCACATAGAACTGAGGACGATAGCCGGCAAAGAAGGGCGTGTGGCGACCTCCCTCCTCTTTCTTGAGGACATATACCTCAGACTCGAAGCTGGTGTGAGGAGTAATGGTCTTGGGCTTGGCCAGCACCATGCCGCGCTCCACTTCGTTCTTCTGAATGCCCCGCAACAGCACACCAACGTTGTCGCCGGCGATCCCCTCATCGAGGGTTTTTTGGAACATTTCCAGGCCAGTAACAGTGGTAGAGCGAGTTTCTCGCAGGCCCACCAGTTCCACCGTTTCGCCCACTTTGATGCGGCCCCGCTCGATCCGGCCCGTGGCCACCGTGCCCCGACCAGTAATCGAGAAGACATCCTCCACAGCCATCAGGAAGGGCTTGTCCACATCCCGCTCAGGCGTGGGAATGTAGGAGTCCACCGCATCCATCAGCTCATAAATTTTGTCCACCCAAGGATCTTCGCCCCGCTGGGTTTTGGGGTTGGCGGTCATTCTTTCTAGGGCTTTCAGCGCCGATCCTCTGATGATGGGAACGTCGTCGCCGGGGAAGTCGTATTTGGAGAGAAGCTCCCGCACTTCCAGCTCCACCAACTCCAGCAGCTCTGGATCGTCCACCATGTCTGCCTTGTTCAGAAAGACCACCAAGCTGGGCACCCCTACCTGACGGGCCAACAGGATGTGCTCCCGTGTTTGGGGCATGGGACCATCAGCTGCAGACACCACCAAGATGGCCCCATCCATCTGAGCCGCGCCTGTGATCATGTTCTTCACGTAGTCGGCGTGGCCGGGACAATCCACGTGGGCGTAGTGACGGTTGGCAGTCTGATACTCGACGTGGGCGGTGTTGATGGTAATGCCGCGAGCTTTTTCCTCTGGCGCTGCGTCGATCTCATCGTACCTTTTGGCTGTGGCCTGACCCAAAGCAGCCAAGGTGGTGGTGATGGCAGCCGTCAGGGTGGTCTTGCCGTGGTCAACATGGCCGATGGTGCCAACGTTGACATGGGGTTTGGTGCGTTCAAACTTAGCGCGTGCCATGAATCGTCACTTCCTTTTTGGTTTCAGTCAGCTACTCATTTCCTTTGTTTTTGGCAATGATGGCTTCGGCGATACTGCGAGGAACTTCCTCGTAGTGGCTGAACTCCATCGTGAAGGTGCCTCGACCCTGGGTCTTGGAGCGAATGTCGGTGGCATAGCCAAACATCTCCGCCAAGGGAACTTTGGCATTGACTTTGGTAATGCCGCCTTCTGTATTCATCCCCTCCATCTGGCCGCGGCGGGCGTTGATGTCCCCGATGACATCCCCCACAAAGGCTTCAGGGACTTCCACCTCGACCTTCATCATCGGCTCCAGCAGGGTAGGGCTTGCCCTGCGAGCGGCCTCCTTCAGAGCCATCGAACCGGCGATCTTGAAGGCCATTTCGCTGGAGTCCACCTCGTGGTAGGAGCCATCCACCAGGGTGGCGCGGATGTCAATCAGGGGATAGCCCGCCAGCACACCGGATTCGCAGGCTTCTCGGATCCCTTGCTCGGCTGGCCCAATGTATTCTTTGGGCACAACGCCACCCACAATCTTGGAAACGAACTCAAATCCTGTACCCGGCTCCGCCGGCTCTAGGTCGATAACCACATGGCCGTACTGGCCGCGGCCACCACTCTGGCGAACAAACTTGCCTTCCACGCGGCTAACCGGCTTGCGAATGGTTTCGCGGTAGGCCACCTGTGGGTTACCAACATTGGCTTCTACGTTGAACTCCCGCAGCATCCGATCCACCAAGATCTCCAGGTGCAGCTCGCCCATCCCAGAGATGATGGTTTGATTGGTCTCGGGATCCACAGACACGCGGAAGGTGGGATCCTCCTTGGCCAGGGCCTGCAGGGCCTTGGAGAGCTTATCGATATCGGCTTTGGTTTTGGGTTCTACCGCTACTGAGATCACCGGCTCTGGGATAAACAGAGACTCCAGGATCACCGGCGCATTTTCGTCGCAGAGGGTGTCTCCGGTGGTGGTGTCCTTGAGGCCCACCACAGCTCCCAGATCTCCTGCCCGCAGCTCATCCACGTCCAAGCGTTCATCGGCCTTCAGCACCACCAACCGCGAAATTCGCTCCTTCTTGTTCTTGGTGGAGTTGAGCACATAAGTACCTTTGGTCAACACCCCCGAGTAGACGCGAATAAAGGTGAGATCCCCGTACTTATCACTCATCAACTTGAAGGCCAGGGCGGAGAAGGGCTCATCGTCGCTGGCACGGCGGGACACTTCTGAGCCATCTGGCAGCACCCCCTTGATGGCCGGAATATCCACAGGCGAGGGCAGGTAATCCACCACCGCATCCAGCAGCATCTGGACTCCCTTGTTCTTGAAGGCAGAGCCACACAGCATGGGCACAATTTGGCCGCTGATCGTGCCTTTGCGCAGACCCGCCATCAAGTCGGCTTCGCTCAGATCTTCTTCGGCGAAGTACTTTTCCATCAGAGCTTCGTCCGTCTCGGCCACTGCTTCCACCAGCTTGGCCCGATACTCCGCCACGAGATCTTTCATCTCCTCAGGGATGGGGGCCGGACGAATGTCTTTGCCGATCTCATCCATATAAATGCAGGCTTGCATCCGCACCAAGTCAACAATGCCGCAAAACCCGTCTTCGGCACCGATGGGCAGTTGGATGGGCACAGCATTGGCCTTGAGGCGCTCCCGGATCTGGTTGTAAACCTTGAGGAAATTGGCCCCCATGCGATCCATTTTGTTGACGAAGGCAATGCGGGGCACATTGTAACGATTGGCTTGCCGCCAGACGGTCTCAGACTGAGGCTGCACGCCGCCCACCGAGTCAAAGACGGCGATCACCCCATCCAGCACCCGCATGGAGCGCTCAACTTCAATGGTGAAATCGACGTGCCCAGGAGTATCGATGATGTTGATGGTGTACTCCGGTGCGCCGGAGAGGGGCTGGGAAGGATTTGCGGGATCCCGCTTAGTCCAACGGGTGGTGATGGCCGCAGCGGTGATGGTGATGCCCCGCTCCCGCTCCTGGGCCATCCAATCGGTGACCGCAGTTCCGTCGTGAACTTCGCCAATTTTGTGTACCAGACCGGAGTAGAAGAGAATCCGCTCTGTGGTCGTGGTCTTGCCAGCATCGATGTGAGCCGCGATGCCGATGTTTCGGACTCGTTCTAGGGGAACTGTGCGTGCCACGTCAACCTCCCAATCCTCGTCGCCCTGCGACTTGGGCAAACTAAAAAATCCTTTACAATTCTAATCTTTTTTGCCGATTTTTCTCCACCTCGCTGGAACTCGGGCTGGGCAGAACAGGGATCCCAAAAGTCTCCACTGCTCCGCCAGGCTAGTTCAGTAGCGGTAGTGGGCAAAGGCCTTGTTGGCCTCGGCCATGCGATGCACCTCTTCCCGCCGTCGAATGGCGCTGCCGGTTTCGTTGGCTGCATCGATCAGCTCATTGGCCAACTTGGCGGCCATGGTGCGACCTGGACGAGTGCGCGAAAAGGTCACCAACCAGCGCAGCGCTAGGGAAGTGCCCCGTTCTCCTCTCACCTCCACAGGCACCTGATAAGTGGCTCCGCCCACCCGGCGGGCTTTCACCTCCACCAGTGGGGTGGCGTTGCGAACAGCATTTTCCAGCAAGGGCAGTGGGTCTTGGCCAGTGCGCTCCCGCACAATGTCCAGAGCTTCATAGAGGATCCTGGCAGCCAGGGATGCCTTACCCCTCATCATCAACTTGCGGATCAGCATGGTAACCAGACGGCTCCCATACTTGGGATCCGGGGGCACATCACGACGAGGGGCACGGTTGCGGCGAGACATAGGAGCTGGGTTGCTTGTTCAGATGGGGATGGCAGAAAGAAAGATGACGAGTGGGATATGGAGGGTTGAGGGTGAGGGCAAAGCTATTTTTTCTTGCCAGCGGCGGCTGGAGCTTGGCCCGGCTTGGGCCGTTTCGCCCCGTATTTGGAGCGGCCTTGTTTGCGGTCTTTGACCCCTGCAGCGTCGAGGGTGCCCCGGATAATGTGGTAACGCACGCCGGGCAAATCCTTAACCCGCCCACCGCGAATCAGGACCACAGAGTGCTCCTGCAGGTTGTGGCCGATGCCAGGAATGTAGGCAGTGACCTCAAAGCCGGAAGTGAGGCGAACGCGAGCCACTTTTCTCAGGGCCGAGTTGGGCTTTTTGGGCGTTGTCGTGTACACTCGGGTGCAAACCCCCCGCCGCTGTGGACAAGCCTTCAGGGCAGGGGACTTGGTTTTGCGAGCGGCAACGCTGCGCTCCTCACGGATCAGTTGCTGAATGGTGGGCATGGGCTGGCAGAGAAGGTCACGGCTTAAATTTTATCCGGTTGAATTATCCGGCGATATTGAATCCTAGCAAGGCGGGATCCCAGCGTCAACTTGGGGATGGACTGCTGGGCTGTTAGCCTGGCCGAGTCTGAATTTCGGCCTCGTTCCCCCCTTGCCTCAGCTTTTTAGGAGACTCTGCACACCAGAAAGGATCCCTAGCAGACGATGGGCTGGTTAGATTGGTGGATTGTGCCTCCATGTCCGCTTTGCCGGCGCCCTGCCAAGGCCGTGTTCTGTCAAGACTGTCAAAGGCGGTTGCAGGCGGAGCGCCTTGCCACTTGGCCAGTCACCACCTCGCCTTGGCCACTTTACGCCTGGGGGATCCACCGGGGGGCGCTGCGCAGGGCCATCTATTGCCTGAAGTACGAAGGACAACGGCGCATTGGCTCGGTTTTGGGAGAATGGCTGGGATCCCGTTGGGTCGAAAGCCAGTCCACCTCTTTAGGCTCCCCTGGGGCCTACACGGTGGTGCCCATCCCTCTGCATGCAGAGCGGCTGCGGCAGCGGGGCTACAACCAAGCCGCCTTGATCAGCCAAGCCTTTTGCCAGCGGACAGGTCTGAGACATTGGCCTGAGGCTCTGGTGCGGGTGCGGGCCACAGCGGCTCAACATGAGCTCAACCCGCTGCAACGACAGCACAACTTGGCCGGGGCCTTTGCCCTGAAACAAGTTCCGGCCACACCGGTGTTGCTGGTGGATGACATCTACACCACCGGCTCTAC
>NZ_JANSHQ010000410.1:0-15926 GCF_047461715.1 Synechococcus sp. R8-2
CTCAGGGCTACTGAAAGCCCGCGCTACACTGCTAAGGCGGTGTAGGGTCGGGTAGTTTACATCGAGTCTGCCAGCGTTCCTCGTTCTTTCAGACCTATGACCCAATTCTCAGCTTCGTGGCTCAGTCGGCTCTCCTTTTTGCGAGGGCTGATCTTCATCTTGGCCGTGGTGGTTGCCCTCGTTTACTTGGGCTTCAGCCGGGAGGTTCGCCTTGGCCTTGACCTCAAGGGAGGAACCCAGCTCACGCTACAAGCTGTGCCCACCGAGGAGGTGCCTGAAATCACCCCCGAAGTGATGCAGGGGGTAGAGGCCGTCATCCAGCAGCGGATCAACGGGCTGGGGGTGGCTGAGCCTCTGGTGCAGATCAGCGGCCAAGACCGCCTGTTCGTGCAGTTGCCGGGGGTGGCGGATCCGGATCGGGCCATTGCTCTCCTTGGAGATACAGCCCAACTGGAGTTTCGCAAGGGCTTGGTTCCCGTCGGCGCGCTGCCCCGCAACGAGCGGGGAGAGATAACAGCGGGGGAGGATCCGGATACTCTGTTTGAGCGGGTCGGCCTCACCGGGGATCTGCTGCGCAATGCCTATCCCCAAGCCCCTCGCCGCGGATCCCAGAGTTGGGAGGTGCTGCTGGAGTTCAAGCCGGAGGGGGCAGAAAAATTTACTCAGCTCACCCGAGATCTGGCCGGAACAGAACGTCCATTGGGCATTTTTCTGGACGACGTGTTGATCAGTGCCCCGATCGTGGGGCCGGAGTTTGCCCGCACCGGCATCACCGGCGGGACGGCGGTGATCACGGGCAATTTTACGGTGGAAACCGCCACTGACTTGGCGGTCAAGCTCAGGGCAGGAGCGCTGCCGGTTCCCATTCAGGTGATCGAAAATCGCACTGTCGGGGCCACTTTGGGGGAAGTGAGCGTGCGCCGCAGCCTCTATGCCGGGATCGGGGGCCTGGTGCTGGTTTTCCTCTTTATGGTGGCCTACTATCGCCTGCCAGGGCTGATTGCGGACATTGCTCTGCTTATCTACGCCCTCTGTACCTTTGCTCTCTTCCAACTGCTGGGGGTAACCATGACTCTGCCGGGGATCGCCGGCTTTATCCTCAGCATCGGCATGGCGGTGGATGCCAATGTGCTGATCTTCGAGCGCATCAAAGAAGAGTTGCGGGCCGGCAAATCCATCTACAAGTCCATTTCGGAAGGGTTTAACCGCGCCTTCAGCAGCATCCTGGACAGCAATGTGACTACCCTTTTGGTCTGTGGCGTGCTTTTCTGGCTGGGGATGGGACTGGTGAAAGGGTTTGCGGTAACCCTGGGCATTGGCATTCTGGTGAGCTTCTTTACGGCCATCACCTGCACCCGTAGCCTGCTCTTGGCGGCAATGGGGATCCCCAGCTTGCGCAAACCTGAGTTTTACGGCGTTCGGATGGAGGCGGCCCAATCATGACGGCTCAAGAGCTATCCCCCGTAGATCCTGCCTCTCGGTTGCTCGACTATCGCTTCGACATTGTTGGACGGAGCAAGCTGTGGTTCAGCTTGTCCTTGGCGGTGCTGCTGGTGGGGCTGGTCAGCATGGCCTTTTCCCTGGCTTCTCTGGGAACTCCCCTGCGGCTGGGGTTGGATTTTTCCGGCGGCACCTTGCTGGATCTGAGCTTTGAGCGGCCTGTCACCACCGAGGAGCTGCGACGGGCGCTGCAGGAACACAACCTGGGCACCAGCATCATCCAGCTGGACACCCAAACGGGGCAGGAAGCCCTGATCCGCATGCCCCCCTTGACTGAGCAAGAGCGGCTGGCCGTGGAAGCCACCCTGCGGCAGGAGATTGCTCCCTTCGAGCGCAACCTGGTGGAGACAGTGGGCCCGACGGTGGGGCGTTTGCTCTTGCGTTCCGGCATCGTGGCCGTGCTCATCTCTTTCGGGCTCATCGTGCTGTACCTGGCCCTGCGCTTTCAGTGGGATTACGCGGTGTTTGCCATTGTGGCGCTGCTGCACGATGTAGTGTTGACGATAGGGCTATTTGCCCTTTTGGGCCTGACGGTGGGTATGGAGGCGGACAGCCTGTTTGTGGTGGCGCTGCTGACCATCATCGGCTTTTCCGTCAACGACACCGTGGTCATCTACGACCGCATCCGCGAGAATCTGCGTCTGGTGAGCCGCAAGGTCAGCCTGGCCGAGGTGGTAAACCTATCTCTGAACCAGACCTTTGCCCGCTCCCTGAACACCACCCTGACGACGATGCTGCCCCTAGTTGCCATCGCCATTTTCGGGGGAGCTACCTTGAAGGGGTTTGCCATTGCCCTGCTCATTGGCTTTACTTTGGGGGTGTATTCCAGCATTTTTATCGCCAGCCCCCTGTTGGTGTGGTGGCGGCAGCAGCGCTATGGCAAAAGTAGCGAAGATGCCCGCGCAGGCAGGGATCCCGATTCACTTCCCTCTGAGGGCTAGGGCCCCGATATCGGAAAAATTGGGTCGATTGGGTGGGGATCTGTCGTTCGCGCTGAGACGGTGTCCTCTGGGATCACCATTGCAGTCGTTGCCCGCGGGAGATCAGGTAGCGCTGTAAATCGGCTATTTTGCCTTGCGGTACGATCTGAGCTGGGATCAGGCCGGGAGCTTGACTGCGCAGCCAAGCCACGGTCAGCCCTGCCGCCGAGCCGATGGTCCATTCGCCGTAATGCACGCGGGTGGCGGCGTTGACAATGTGGCTGACGGCGATCCCTTTGCCGCCGATGAGCAGGTTATCCACCTTCTGCGGGATCAGGGCTTCTAAGGGAATGAGAATGGGACGGACGGAAAACTCGTTGACTGGCGCGGAGCTGGCCGAAAGAGAGGGCTCCCAGTTGCGGTAGCGACAGCCGTGGATATCGATGGCGTAGTGGGTAACCCCCACCACGGTAGGTCTGAAGTCCCGCCCCCCGGCGGTGCCGACGCGAATATCCTGCTCCAACATCAGGAACTCTGCTTGGCCGTAGGCAGCTCGCCCCAGGATGCGCCGACCTTCGCGGATGTAGGGGTAGAGGCTAAGGCCGGAGCGAGTGCCCAGCAAGGACTCTTCGGCAAACACCAAGGAGAGGGGATAGCCAGAGCGGGATTGAGTTTCCATCAGCCACTCGGCAAACAGCAGGGCGTGGTTTTCTCCATCTTTGATGGCCGAGACATCCAGGCCCCCCAGCCAGTTGTGGCGCTGCCCCGAGGCCACCAGCCGCTCTTCCGTCAGGATCAGGGGCGGGTTCATGATCCCCCAGTCGTTGCCGCGGTTCCAGTTCACCAGCGTCAGGTCGCCTGGAACAGGCGTGCTGTAGAAGGGATCCCGGCGGCCCTTGCTGACGATGCGGCGGTAATTGAAAAAGCTCTGGCCGCTGAAGGTGGGGAAACCCTCCATGTCGAACTCGCGGCGGTGTTCGGCGCGGGAATAGCCCGGCTGCAGCTGGACCAGCTCGGCGCGGGAGCGACCGCCATCGTCGTGGATGGCCAGCACGAAGGGAAAGGTAAAGGCTTGAGTACACTCCGGGTTGCTGGCGGGGGCGGCATTGGGCTCTCCGGTCACGTCTCGCCCTTCCGAACCCAGCCGATAGGGGATCCCGGCCCAGCCCACCAGCTCGCCGGTATCGGTGGCATCGATAACAAACAGGTTGCGGCCCGGTGGTGCCTGCAGCCTCAACACCCGTTTGGCAAAAACTTCCGTCTCCTGCCAACTGTACCAGCTCACCAGCTCCCGCCACAGCCGTCCCGGTGGCACAAAATCGGGATCCCGGGGTTGCCGCTGCACAGCGTAAATGCTTTCAATCTGGGATCCATCGGCGCTGAAGGTGGCCCCCTTAAAAGCCGTTTGGGTAGCCCAGCGGCTGTTGGGGGCATTTTGAGCTGCCTGTTGCAGCCAGGTTTCCACCGCCTGCAGCCCGGCCTGGGGCGGAAAACACAGCCCTCCCACCCAGCAGCTGTTGATCTCGGATACGCGGGTTCCCGGCGGGATCCCTGTCCAGGCCGGCAGATGCACCGGCTGGCTTTCGATCAAGGCCTTGAACTCCAGCCAGTGGCGGGAAAAATTGCCCCGCTGCCGCATCGGCAGCGATTCATCAATGGCCGATACCCCCTGGGAGGTAATCTGACCCCCCAGCCAAGGGGTGAGCTCGATGAGACAGGTCTGCACCCCCCCTCGCATGGCATGGCCTGCCGCTGCCACCCCTCCCAGGGATCCGCCCACCACCACCAGCTCGCACTCCCAAATCTCGTCCGGCTGCGGCAAGGGATCCAACAAGGGCCAACCGTGGGCGGTAAAACGGGGCACCTCCGGCTCGGAGACGGCAACAGGGGATCCCACCTCTGGCTGGGAGAGGGCGGCAAACCCCATCCCGGCCACAAAGCTCAGCAGCGACAGGATCCCCAGCCCCACAGTTCGCTTGGGCTCAGATCCCCGGCACGCCGCAGCCGTCTTTTTGCCAGCCATGCTCACTCACACCCCCGGCCTTTCCCCGGCAGGAGAAATCCCCTTGAGAATAGCTGAGGAAACCGACATTGAGGCCAGCCAGGATCCCTGCCACAGGGCATAATGGGCTAGCAACTTTTTAACGGCAACGGCGGGATCCCATGGGACGGGCAAAGAAGGTGGTATTGGCCTATTCAGGCGGGGTGGATACTTCCGTCTGCATTCCCTATCTCAAGCACGAGTGGGGGGTGGAATCGGTGGTGGCCCTGGCAGTCGACTTGGGGCAGGGGGCGGAGCTGGAGGCCATTCAGGCCAAAGCCCTCAGGGCGGGGGCAGAGCAATCTCTGGTGCGGGAGGCTGTCCAGGCCCTCATTACCGACTATGCCTTCCCGGCCATCCAGGCCAACGCCCTCTACGAGCAGCGCTACCCCCTTTCCACGGCCCTGGCCCGACCCCTGATTGCCAAGCTGCTGGTGGAAGTGGCGGAAGAGGTGGGCGCCGATGCGGTGGCCCACGGCTGCACCGGCAAAGGCAACGACCAGGTGCGCTTTGATCTGGCTATTGCTGCTTTAAATCCCCAGCTCAAAGTGTTGGCCCCTGCCCGCGAGTGGGGGATGACCCGCGAGGAGACCATTGCCTATGGGGAGCGCTACGGGATCCCCATGCCCGTGCAGAAGTCCAGCCCCTACAGCATCGACCTCAACATTTTGGGCCGCAGCGCTGAAGCCGGGATCCTAGAAGATGCCGACCAAGAGCCGCCGGAGGAAGTGTATGCCCTCACCCGCCCCATTTCCCAAACCCCTGATGAGCCAGCCTATGTGGAGATCGAGTTCGAGCAGGGGATCCCCGTCGGGCTGGATGGGCAGCGCCTTGGCCCCAAAGCCCTCTTCGAGCAGCTCAACTCCTTAGCTGGCCTGCATGGGGTGGGCCGCATTGACATGATCGAAAACCGCCTGGTGGGGATCAAGTCGCGGGAGATCTACGAGTGCCCCGCTTTAACCGTCTTGATCCAAGCCCACCGCGAGCTGGAGAGCCTCACCCTCACCCGCGATGTCATCCATTACAAGTACGGCATCGAGACCACCTACGGCCAACTGGTGTACAACGGCCTCTGGTATTCGCCGCTGCGGCAGGCGTTGGATGCCTTCGTCCAAGCCACCCAAAAGAGCGTAACCGGCGGGGTGCGGATGCGGCTGCACAAGGGCCAGGCAGTCTGTGTGGGCCGTCGCTCCCCTTATTCCCTCTACAACCCCGAGCTGGCCACCTATGGCGCAGGAGACCAGTTCGACCACAAAGCGGCAGAAGGCTTCATCTACGTCTGGGGTCTGCCCACCCGCGTTTGGTCGCAGGTTCACAGAATCTAGGAATCCCCTCCTGGCTCGAGGTTGGGGGGAGCACGCTAGCCCTGCTGCTTGGGATCCCAGACTCAGCTCCCGATTGAATTCCCAAAACCCACTTAAGTCCCGGCAGTCCACGTGTTGCCGTACTCGATCTGCTCTGGAGTGAGGCTGTCGATTTGGATCCCCATGGCCTTGAGCTTGAGGCGGGCGATGGCCTCGTCCACCTCGAGAGGAATGGGGTGAAGCCCTGGGGCCAAGCGGCCCCGGTTTTTCACCAGGTATTCGCAGGCCAGGGCCTGGTTGGCAAAGCTCATGTCCATGACGCTGGCGGGGTGCCCTTCGGCAGCAGCCAAGTTAATCAGGCGGCCTTCCCCCAGCACCACCACTGACTTGCCCGACTGCAGACGGTATTCTTCCACAAAGGGGCGCACCGTCTGTCGGGAGACGGCCCGCTCCTGCAGCGCCACCAGGTCGATTTCAATGTCAAAGTGGCCGGCGTTGCAGACCATCGCCCCATCCTTCATGCGGTCGAAGTGCTCGCCGCGAATCACGTGCTTGTTGCCGGTGACGGTGATGAAGATGTCCCCCAGAGCAGCGGCTTCTTCCATCGGCATCACCCGGAAGCCGTCCATCACCGCCTCCAGAGCCCGCACCGGGTTGACTTCCGTGACAATCACCTGGGATCCCATGCCGCGGGCCCGCATGGCCACTCCCTTGGCGCACCAGCCGTAGCCAGCCACCACCACCGTCTTCCCGGCCAGAAGGATGTTGGTACAGCGCAGGATCCCGTCCAGGGTGGATTGGCCGGTGCCGTAGCGGTTGTCGAACAGGTGTTTGGTCTCGGCGTCGTTGACGGTCATCACCGGGAAGCTGAGCACCCCCGCCTTGAGCATGGCCCTAAGGCGCACCAGGCCAGTGGTGGTCTCTTCCGTGGTGCCGATGAGCTCCGACAGTTGCTCCTGACGGTGCTGCACCAGCTCCGCCGTCACATCTCCGCCATCGTCGATAATCAGGTTGGGGCGGTGATCTAGGGCAATCTGGACATGGCGGCGGTAGGTGGCCACATCTTCTCCTTTGAGGGCAAACACCGAAATGCCATGGTCCGCCACCAGGCTGGCGGCCACATCGTCTTGGGTGGAAAGGGGATTGCTGGCAATGAGAACGCTATCCGCCCCCCCTGCTTGTAGAGCCAGGGCCAGGTTGGCCGTTTCGGTCGTAATGTGGCAGCAGGCCACCAAGCGCAGCCCGGCAAAGGGCTTTTCTTGAGCAAAGCGCTCCCGGATCTGGGCCAGCACCGGCATCTCCCGCGCCGCCCACTGGATCCGTTGCTTGCCCAGGGGGGCGAGGTTCAGATCTTTCACTTCATGCTTCGGGAGAGACAGGGTAGCGCTGGTCATCGAGTGTTGCTCCAAACAGGGTCATCGAGAGAGGATAGGGGAACGGAAACTGCAAGCCCCAAAGGGGGCCAGGCAGCCATAAAGATCAGCAAGGATGTCGATAAGCCTGAACTATTCTGCCACAAGGGATCCCCTTTCAGCGCTGGGGCTGGATGTAGGCAACCGCCGCATTGGCGTGGCCGGCTCCGACCGGCTGGGGCTGCTGGCTACTGGCCTGGGGGTGATCCAGCGCCGTTCCCTCTCAGAGGATATTGCCCAAGTGCAGGAGTGGATCCGCCGCCGCCAGGCCACCGTGGTGGTGGTGGGGATCCCCCTTCTGGCGGATGGGTCGGTGGGATCCCAGGCCCGCAAAGTCCAGCGGTTTGTGCGCGCTTTGCAGGTGGCCGTGGATCTTCCCGTTGTTACCGTCAACGAATACCTGAGCACCGTGCAGGCGGAGTGGGACCTGCGCGAGGCGGGGATCCCGGCCAAAGCCCAGAAGGGCTTAATCGATCAGCAGTCGGCGGCGGTAATTCTCCAAACTTGGCTGGACGAGCGACGGGCTTCCCTGTCAGAAGTGCCGGCTTGGCAAAGCTGGGGCAACAAAGACTACGCTGGAGAAGTCTAGCCGGGAAAGTTTAAATCAATTCAAGCCCAAGGTGGGCCATCCCTCGTTGCCCCTTCTGCATCAGCAGGGTGTGATTGTTAAGTCGGGGCCTTTCGCGCAACTTTGATAACGTCTGATAACGTCACGTGAACCATCCGAGCATGAATCGCATTTGCATTCTTGGGGGCGGCTTTGGCGGGTTGTACACAGCTTTGGAACTGAGCCGGCAACCCTGGTCAGAGCCACCCCAGATCACCTTGGTCGATCGGCAGGAGCGGTTCGTCTTTGCCCCCCTGCTTTATGAGCTGCTCACCGGAGAAATGGAAGACTGGGAGGTGGCCCCCCGTTTTCAAGATCTGCTGCCCCCGGGATCGGTGCAGTTTCGCCGGGGATCCGTCCGGGCTATCGACCCTCAAGCCCGCCGCGTGGAGCTGGAAGATGGGCAAAGCTTGGAGTACGACGCGCTGGTGCTGGCGCTGGGGGGAGAAACCCCTCTGGAGAGCGTTCCGGGAGCGGCGGAGTTTGCTTTTCCCTTTCGCACCCTGGCAGATGCCCAGCGGCTGCGCGCCCACCTGAAGGCGTTAGAAGAGCGGGATCCGGCTCAGCCTGTGGCTCTGGCCATTGCAGGAGCAGGGGCCAGTGGCGTGGAACTGGCCTGCAAATTGGCGGATCGGCTGGGCTGGCGGGGACGGATCCGCCTCATTGAGTTGGGATCCCAAATCTTGTCCGGCTTTGCTCCCTCCAGCCGGGAGGCGGCCCAAGAGGCGCTGGCCCAACGGCGGGTGCAGGTGGAGTTGCAAACCAAGGTCTTGGGCATCGAGGCCCTTAACGAGAACGGCGCCCCTCCCTTCCGTCTGCAGCTCCAGCGACTGGAGAGCCAGGAGATCGCCACAGATCTTGTGGATGCTGTGCTGTGGACTGTCGGAACCCGACCGGCAGCGGTGATTGCCAATTTGGATCTGCCCAAAACGGAGCGGGGACGGCTGCAGGTTTTGTCCACCCTACAAACCCCCACCTTCCCAGAGATCTTTGCCTTGGGAGATGCAGCAGCGGTGGTGGATGCGGAGGGCAAGCCGGTGCCGGCCACAGCCCAAGCGGCTTTTCAACAGGCCGGTTATTGCGCCTGGAACCTGTGGGCTTTGCTCACCCAGAAGCGGCCTCTCTTGCCCTTTCGCTACTTTTCTCTGGGGGAAATGCTCAGCCTGGGGGTGGATACGGCGGTGCTTTCTGCCCTTGGCGGCCTCACACTGACCGGCCCCCTGGGCTATTTGGCCCGGCGAACTGCCTATTTGGTGCGCCTGCCCACACTGGAACACCAGCTCAAGGTGGGATGGAATTGGATCACCCGCCCCCTGTGGCAAGGGCTGCTGGCCCGCTAGGATCCCTGTAACTGGCAAGAGCGCTCGTAGGCCGCTCGCACTGCCTGCATCAGGGCTCCCCGCACCCCCGCCTGCTCCAAGGCTTGGATCCCGGCAATGGTCGTCCCCCCTGGACTGGTGACCCGGTCTTTGAGAACGGCAGGGTGCAGATTTTCTTGCTGCAAGAGGGCAGCAGTACCCGCCAAGGTCTGCAGGGCCAACTGGGTAGCAATGGGACGCGGCAGCCCCACCTGTACCCCTCCGTCGATCAGCCCTTCCAGAATCACCGCCAGATACCCCGGCCCGGAACCCGAAAGTGCCGTCACCGCATCCATCTGGCTTTCGGCCACCGTCACCACCTCGCCCACCGCGCGAAACAGCTTCTCCACCTGCTCCACCTGCATAGGCGTCACCCCTGGCCCGTAGCTGATGGCCGTTATGCCCGCCCCCACCAGCGCCGGCGTGTTGGGCATCGTGCGCACCACCTTTTGTTTGGGAAAAGCCTGCTGCAACTGCTGCAAGGGGATCCCGGCCATAATCGAGATCACCAGCTCTGTGGCGGACAGCCGGCCCATCTCAGCCACCACTGTCGGGAAGAGCTGCGGTTTAACGGCCAGAAACAGAATCTCAGACTCTCCCGCCTGGGATGGATCCGCCAACAATCGGATACCCAGCTCCTGCTGCAGGGCCACAGCCTTATCCAGATCAGGCTCCCGCAAGGCCACCTGCGCTGCGGGATAAACTCCCACAGCTACCCAACGCCGCAGCAGGGCGGATCCCATGGCTCCACCCCCGATAACACTCAGCAGCGGTCGCTCCATAACGACTAGTGCTGACCTACTGCCTGCAGATGCTCATAGGTGCTGGGCCAGAGGGGGGTAGGGCTTTGCAAAGGGCGCTGCAGCGGCTGCACCACTTGGCTACTGGGGGTGGAAACCATCACCGTGCTGGGAGTGAACAAAAAAATGTTTTCGCCAATGCGCTCTTGATGGCCATCGATGGCGTAGGTGCCGCCGGCAACGAAATCCACAGAGCGCTGCGCCTCAGCGGGATCCATTAGGGTCAAGTTCATGATCACCGTCTTGCGCTCCCGTAGGTACTGGATAACCTGAGCCATCTCATCGAAGCTGCGCGGCTCCATCACCACCACTTCACTGGTGGGTGGGTTTACGCCCGGTAATCCAATCACGTTGCTCCCCATACTGCCCCCTGCTGAGCGATCCCGATGCTGACTGCGCCGATGGCCCCGCGACTCTTCTCGACCGGCAGAGCCCTCCCCCGCTTCCACTCCCCGTTGCCGCCGCCCTCGCGGAAGGGTACTCACTTCCTCCTCTTCGGGGGGAGCAGCCGGTTGGGAACGGCGTCCCTCGTAGAGCAGTTGGTAATCATCCTGCCCTTCCATTTCAGAGTACTCCTCCAGGCCGTCCACGGGATCATTCAGACCCACAAAATCTCTTACCCTGCTCCAGATTCCATTGACATTCATATGCACATCCTCACCACAGGTCATGGGTTTACGGCGAGCGTAGGATTCAGGCTCTTGATTGGATCCTGAGTGGCTCACTCAAGCTAGGGGGCGTCCTTTTATTCTCGGTCAAAGTCTTTCAATAGGCTGAGACAGGGTTTGCTCAGGAAGCTGCCGAAGCAGGTGGGGGCTAACGTAGGTTAACAAAACCTCATTGATTCGACGACTAGAGTTTACCCAGAAGAAGTGAAGATGTCATCTCACTTGCCAAGCCGTTGTTTGGCAGGATTGAACTCTGCTCCCCGTCTGGATTGAGCCCACGTTAACGGAAGTAACGCAAATGATTACAAATTTCCCCAAAATTTCCCCAATAGGGCAAATCCTGGGCGGGATCCCCCCACTTTTGATTATCCAAGCCGAACTCTCGCCCCAAAGGTGCCCCGCAGGGCGACTGGGGAGTTGCACGGCTTTACACAAAATTTAATCACAATTTAACGGCTTCACAGAGGTCACATCTATTCCTGCTCGGCGTCGGCAAACAAAGCGCGCCCCAGCCGGATCAAGTTAGAGCCTGCTGCCACCGCCAGGAGGTAATCGTCGGACATGCCCATGGAGAGGGTGTGCACCTGCAGATGTTCATAGCCGCTGCGCTGGATGTAATCGGCCAGTTCGGCCAGCTTGCGAAACAGGTCTAGGGCCGCCTCTGAGCTCAAGCCCAAAGGCAAAATGGTCATCAGGCCCACAATTTGCACCTGCAGCAGTTGGTTCAGTTCGGGGAGGCTCTGCAACAGATCGGGGATGAGCCAGCCGAACTTATTGGGATCCGGAGCCAATTTAACCTGCAGGCAAAGCTTGGGGGTGAGGTGCAGCTCCCAGGCTTTTTGGTTGATCAGCTTGGCCAGGCGCAAGCTATCGACGCTGTCAATCCAGGCAAATTGCTTGAGGGCCGGTTTGACTTTGTTAGTCTGCAGATGCCCGATCAAGTGCCAGACGATATCGGTCAGATCTTGCAGTTGCCCTTGTTTGACGGCGGCCTCTTGCACTCGACTCTCCCCAAAGTGGCGGATCCCAGCCCGATAGGCGGCGCGGATGTGGTCGGCACTGTAGCCTTTGCTCACTGCCATGATCTCCACATGGTCTGGGATCTGGGCTCGGATGGCCTGAATGCGGCTGTGGATGAGCTGCTCGTCAAGGGGCATCGTCAGGTCAGCAGGCCGGGGATCTCTATCCCCATTCTCGTTCCAATTGGCAACAATGCTCTGGGATAGATTTTTGCAGAACCCAGAGCCAACGGGCTGTCCGCTACCGCTGCCAGGGATCCGGTCGGGAGATGATCACGCGGGTGCCGGGCGCCAGTTTGCGCGCGTAGTCCAACTGCACCACTTCTGGGTTTTGCTTCAGGGCTTCCCCCTGGAGGCGAATGGCTTGGGCTTCTCCTTCTGCCAGGATCACCAATCGTTGTTTTTCCAGCTCTGCTTTTTCCACGAGGAAGCGTTCCCGCTCTTTCTCTTGCTCGGCAATTTGCTTTTGCTCGATGGCCGTTTGGAATTGGTCGGAGAAGCGGACATTGCGCAGCAGCACGTTTTGCAAGATCAGGTCATTCTCAGCAAAAATGCTGGAGAGCTGCCGCTCCACATTTTCCTGGATCTGCTCGCGTTCTTCCGAGAAAACGGCGATGGCGCGGTGCAAAGCCAGTTCATTGCGCACCACCGTCCGCACCTCTGGGCGAATCACTTTGTCCACGTAGGAAGGGCCAATGGTCTGGTGCAGGTGGGCCACTTGGTCGGGATCCAAGCGAAAGCGCACCGAGACATCGAGGGAGATCTGCTGGCCGTCGGCGCTGAGCACTTTCAACGCATCATCCCCCTGGTTTTCGGAGCGTTGGGAGGCCATGGTGTAGGTTTGGGTGCGCACGTCGTAGAAGATAGGCGTTTCCACCAGCGGCAGCAGGAGGTGCAGCCCTTCTCCCAGCGGCTGCGGCTTCAGCCCCGTCAGGGAGTTGAACACCACGGCCCGTGTGCCGGCAGGCACCACCACCAAGCACTGCAGCAAGGTGGCCAAGAGGATCAGCAGCAATGCCCCACCCACCAAGGGAATCCAGGACAAAGCGGGAAGTTCAAAAGCAGGACGACGGGGGTGGGCCGATTTCACAGGTGTGTTACCCAAAAACCTAAAGAACTCGAACAGGTGCCCCGGGGATGGCCGGCCAAGCTCTTCTTGAGCTTAACCCAAGGCCGCAGCCAAGATCTGATAGGCCAGTTTGGCGACCGTGAAGGCGCTGCGGCGATCGGTTTCCCGTTCTCCCGTGACCGACAGCTCGACCACATCGGCGCCGATGATTTGCCGTTGCTGTCCTAGTGCCCGAATCAGCTCCACCGTCTCCCACCAGCCCAAGCCGCCGGGTTCGGGGGTACCGGTGGCCGGCACAACAGCGGGATCCAGCCCATCCACATCCACCGTCAGGTAAACCTGGGGGCCCAAGGTGGCAATCACCTCTGGGATCCACTCCTGGGCCGGCTTGGTGTGCAGGCTGTGGGCAAAAAAGGTGTGCAGACGGCGCTCGCGAATGGTCTGGCGGTCTTCGGCGCAGATGGAGCGGATCCCCACTTGGGTGAGGCGGCTGCCCACTTGCTCCACCACGCGGGCCATGGCAGAAGCATGGGAATAGCGGGATCCCTCGTAGCTATCTCTCAGGTCGCAGTGGGCATCGATTTGCAGGACGTGCAGCTCCGGATAATGGGCCAGGTGGGCAGCAATCAGGGGCCCGCTGATGGAGTGCTCCCCACCAATGGAAAGCAGGAACCGCCCCGGTCTCACCCACTCGGCAGCGCGACGCTGGATTTCGGCCATAGCCAGCTCCTGGGCGGAAGATCCCAGACCTTCCAACTCCACCGGGGGGGCCGTCCAGTAGCGGGAGATCTCTTCCGAGAAGTCGGGGTGAAGAGCCGGCTGGCGATCCCGTACCTCGTCGTAGATCTCCACATAGGCAGAAGCCTGCAACAGCGCCTGAGGGCCTTTGGCAGTGCCTTTGCCATAGGAGGTGGTGGCCTCGTAGGGGACGGGCAGGAGAATTGCTTGGGCCATCTCCGGATCCGGCTCAGGCAGGCCCAGGAAGGGGAAGGGAGAGCGATACATGATGGCTTGCAAGAAGGGATCCCTATTCTATTGAATCTATTGAAGAATTGTGGTGAGCCAAAAGGACTGGGATGATGGGGTAAAGAGGGACCCTTGTGGGATTGAGGCAAACCCTCTAGACTGAGCAAAGGCTTCCCCAAGCCCAGTTTTAGCAGCCATTTGTTTTCACTCCTCTTAGACTGCCTTTCCACAAGCTGACGAGCCTATGACCACTGCCTCTCACGCTGCTCTTTTCGACGCTCTGGCCCAACGTCGGGCCCTCAAGATCATCAGCGGTCTACAAAACTTCGACCTGCAGTCGGTTCTGAGCATCACCCGCGCCGCCCAACAGGGAGGGGCCACTTGGGTGGATATCGCTGCCAGCCCCGAATTGGTGCAGCGGGTACGCGCCCAGATCGATCTGCCCATCTGTGTGTCGGCGGTGGAGCCGCAGCAGTTGGCCGCAGCCGTACAGGCAGGAGCAGACATGGCCGAGATCGGCAATTACGACAGCTTCTACCCTTCAGGCCGCATCTTCTCCGCAGCGGAAGTCCTAGACCTTACCCGCCGAACCCGCTCTCTTCTGCCCCGCACGCTCTTGTCGGTAACCGTTCCCCACACTCTGCCTCTGAATCAACAGGCAGAATTGGCCGAGAAACTGGAGGATCTGGGAGCCGATCTCATCCAAACCGAGGGCAGCACCAGTGCCGAGCCGGTTCACGGGGGATCCCTGGGCCTGATCGAGAAGGCTGCCCCCACCCTGGCCGCCGCCTATGAAATTAGCCGTGTCGTCTCGGTACCGGTTATCTGCGCTTCCGGCCTCTCGACGGTAACAGTGCGCTTGGCCATTGCTGCCGGCGCTTCAGGTGTAGGGGTGGGCAAAGCTGTCAGCCGGCTCCAGGATGAAGTGGCCATGGTGGCTCAAGTGCGGGCATTGGTGGAGGCCTTGGGAGGATCTCGGATCCCTGCCCTTGTCTAGGTCGATGTCTGACCGGTAAAAGTTGACCCTCTTGCGCCAGCGTGCGCTGGTGCATTTTTTTTAGATTTTCTTGGACAAGCAGGGAATAAGTAGGTAAGTAGGGCAGCTGAGGGTTGAGATCAGCCGCTAGAAGTTTTGCTGCTCACAAGTGCTTCACTTTCTTCCGCGTAGAGGTGGCATACCCGGCAATATCCAATTTGCGGCGGTTGCTACACTTGTCGTCCTTGCCTTCCCAGACCAATTCCGTCCGCAGCCGTCGCCCCAGTCATGTTCTGCAAAGATTCCAAGTCCTGAGCCGCATTGGGCAGACATGGTTGACAATGCGAGGGATCCCTTTTTGAACTGTCCATGAGCTGGCAACGCCCAGATAATCGCACCGCTGCTCAATTGCGCCCGGTTTCTTTTGAGCGCCACTTTACCCGCTATGCCCCTGGCTCGGTGTTGGTCAAGTTCGGCCATACCCATGTCCTTTGCACCGCCAGTGTGGCCGAAGAAGTTCCCCCTTTTCTGCAGAACACCGGCCAAGGCTGGCTGACGGCTGAGTACCGCATGTTGCCCGGAGCCACGCAACAACGACAGCCGCGGGAAATGTTGAAACTATCGGGCCGTACTGCCGAGATTCAACGGCTCATCGGGCGCAGTCTGCGCGCCGCCTTGGATTTTCGCAAGCTGGGATCCCGTACCATCACCGTCGATGCCGATGTGCTGCAGGCCGATGGCGGAACGCGCACCGCCGCGATCACAGGGGGCTATGTGGCTCTGCACGACGCCATCACTTGGCTGTACAAACAGGGGGCGCTGGATCCGGCCCAGGGATCCCCGCTGCGGCAGCAGGTGGCGGCCCTTTCAGTAGGAATTGTGCAGGGAGAGGTACTTGTGGATCTGTGCTATGAGGAAGACAGCCAAGCCGAGGTGGACATGAACATTGTTATGAACGAGCAGGGATCCTTCATCGAGATCCAGGGCACTGCCGAAGCCGCCTGCTTCAGTCGCCCGCAACTGCTACAAATGTTGGAGATGGCCCAAGCCGGGATCCAAGAATTGCTACAAGCCCAACGGCAGGCTCTCAATTTAGAAAGATAGAGCCATAGCCGGACCCTAGCCTTGCAATGGTAATCCTTCAAGGCACTGCATATGGGATTGCATGGGTGTATATCCTGGTTGGCAAAGCGGTATTCCCTTGCTGTAAAGGAATGGCCGGGAAAGCTAAGATCAGCCAGTTGTTAAAATAAGTGAGCTCTCTGAAGCTGATACATTTACGCTGA
>NZ_JANSHQ010000411.1:0-3951 GCF_047461715.1 Synechococcus sp. R8-2
AATCTAGTTTGGAATGACTATAGTCCTCAGATTGGGGTCTTTCGCGCAATTCTGGCGAGACTGGGATCTTGGCCAGGCTGGATAAGGCCCACCGATGCCTTTTGCACCTGCTGGACTTCTTGCAAAAGCTGCAAGTAAAAAGTCCGTCGTTCCCAATCCAGATCTCGGAGCCCACAGCCCGGCTCTCGATGGTGCAGGCAATCGCGAAACTGACAGGCGCCCAAGCGATCCCTTACTTCGGGGAAGCACCGTATCAACTGCAAAGGATGCACCGGCGGGATCCCTTCGCCAGCATTGAATCCCGGCGAATCGGCGATCCAACCGCCTTCCGGCAAAGGAAACAGCTCCACATGGCGGGTGGTGTGCCGACCATGGCCCAAACGTCTGGAGACGGCCTGAGTGGCCAGCCGAACGTCCGGCAGCAGCCGATTGAGCAAGCTGGATTTGCCCACCCCGGAAGGGCCTGTCACCACCGAGATCTGATCTCGACAGCACTGTTGCAACTGGGGGATCCCAGCTTGGGTGTGGGCACTGACCAACAGAGGCTCATATCCCCACCTCTGCAGACGCTCCACCCAAGTTGTCGCCACTTCTGGATCCACGCAGTCGCATTTGTTCAACACCACCTGAACCCGCAGTTGGCTGGCCTCGGCTTGCACCAGCAGACGACTGAGGGCGTTGGGCTCAGGGTCGGGCTCGGCCAGGGCCACCACCACCAGAACTTGGGTCGCGTTGGCAATAGCGGGTCGAGGCAGCTGAGTGCGCCGCGGCAGGATCGCCTCGATCACCCCCCGCTCCGGCCAGAGGTCGGCGGCAGCAGGCGGCAAGCGCACCTCCACCCAGTCCCCCACCATCACCTGCTGACCCATTTTTTTCAGCTTGGCCCGACTGGTACAGAGAATCTCTGCCGGCGTGGGCTTTTCAACCGGAAACCGAGCCGGGATCTCGGGAAAGAGGGCAGCCAAACTTGGATCGATCCGCACGCGATAAAAGTTGGCCTGCGCTGCTCGCACCCAGCCGGTACAATCTTTTCCTTCCGGTTTCACCGGGTTCATGGCGACGCAGGTGTGCCGCGACGCACCCAGAGAATGTAATGGCCTTCGGGGGAAGCTGCCTGTCCCTCAATCCGATGCCCGGCCATGGCTAGACTGTTGGGCACCTGCTCCAGAGGTTCTCCCGCATCCAGCCATAGCTCCAGCAGTTCTCCAGGAGCCATGCGCTCCAGGCGCAGCTTCGCCCGCACGTAGTTAAGTGGGCAAGGGATCCCGCGCTGGTCAAGGATAAACTTGACCTCTTCCGACGAAACAGCCTCTGCAGTCATTCTTCCTCACGCTCCCGGTTGCCAGGCATCTGGGCCAGCCCCCGCAACAACCCGCCCAAGAAACCATCCCGCTTGTTGATGCGTTCTCCGTGCAGCTCAGCCAGGCGCATGAGCAATTCCCGCTCTTCTGAGCTGATGCGGGTGGGGATCTCCACCACCAAGGTGATTTGGTGGTCGCCCCGAGACATCGGGTTGCCAATGCGAGGTACCCCCTTGCCCTCCAGGGTCAGCACTGTACCCGGCTGGGATCCGGCTGGGATGGTCAGCTCCACCTCTTCCTCCAGGCCGGCTTTCGAGTCCACGGTGGGCACAGAGACCTTGGCCCCCAAGATGGCCTGCAAATAGCTCACCCGCACCTCCGAGAGAATGGTCAGGCCATCTCGCTGGAAGTCGGGATCCGGTTCCACAAATAGGTAGACGTAGAGATCCCCGGGCGGGCCACCGCGTCGACCGGCATCGCCTTCCCCGGAAACCCGCAAACGGGTGCCACTATCCACGCCGGCTGGGATGTTAATGCGCAGTTTCTTCGTGGTTTGGGCCAAGCCCTCGCCATTGCAGTTGTAGCAGGGCTCTTCCAACACCTGACCGCTGCCACCACAGGTGGGACAAACCGAGACCTGGGTAAAGTTGCCAAACGGCGTGCGGGTTGCCCGCCGCACCTGACCGCCGCCCCCGCAGGTGGGGCAAGTTTTCACCTCCGTACCGGGCTTAGCCCCGCTGCCTCCACAGACGTTGCAGACTTCCAAGTGGCTGATGCGAATCTGCTTTTCGCCGCCGAAGATGGCTTCCAGAAACTCCAGTTTTAGGTCAAAGCGCAGATCATCGCCCCGTACCGGCCCCTGGCGACTGCGGGCATAGCTGGCTCCTGCCCCTGCAAAGTTGGTGAAAAAGCTCTCGAAAATGTCGGCAAAGCCACCCATCCCCGCAAAATCCTGGAATCCACTTGCTGCCGCAGCAGCTCCACTCAAACCCGCTTCTCCAAAGCGATCGTAGCGAGCTTTTAGCTCATTATCAGAGAGCACCTCATAGGCACGGTTGATCTCTTTGAAGCGCTCCTCGGCGCCTGGCTCCTTGTTGACATCCGGGTGGTACTTACGAGCCAACCGTCGATAGGCGCGCTTGATCTCCTCTTTGGAGCTATCGCGGCTAACCCCCAAGATTTCATAGTAGTCGCGAGCCATAGAAGCGCTTCAGAAGAGGTTAAAGATCAAAACATCAGACACACTTGAGATGCAACTTGTCAGGCAGCACAACCGAAGCAGACCTACAAGGCACCGGAGCTGGGGGAGAGCAAGCAGTTGCCTAGAATCCTCAGCGAGCTCCATAGATCTCGCTACCCATCTCCAGCAGGACAGCCCGCAGTTCTTCCATTGCGTTCCGTAAAGTTGCTAAGTCTACGTTATCATTTGCCAGCAATGCCCTCAATGTGCCCGCCACTTGAGCCCCCCGCTGGATTCGAGCTTCGCTGAGGCGATTGCCATGCTCCTGCAGGGTTTTGTCGTAGTTGTAGAGCAGGCTATCTGACTGGTTGCGGGCTTCCACCAACTGCCGCCGGCGCCGATCTTCTTCGGCATAGGCCTCCGCTTCCCGACGCATTCGCTCGATCTCGCTGCTGCTCAAGCCACCGTTGTTGGTGATCTTGACGCTCTGCTCGATTCCTGTCCCCTTTTCCCGAGCCGAGACTTTCAAGATCCCGTTGGCATCGATGTCAAAAGAAACCTCGATCTGGGGCACCCCACGGGGAGCCGGCGGGATCCCGGTCAGCTGAAAGCGGCCCAAGGTTTTGTTGTCTTTGGCCATGGCCCGCTCTCCCTGCAGGACGTGAATCTCCACCACACTCTGGCCATCGGTGGCAGTGGAGAAAATCTGGGTTTTACTGGTGGGAATGGTGGTGTTGCGCTCGATGATGCGGGTGAAGACTCCCCCCAGCGTTTCCACCCCAATCGAGAGAGGGATCACGTCCAGCAGCAGTAGATCTTTCACTTCTCCACCCACCACGCCTGCCTGGATGGCAGCGCCAAGGGCCACCGCCTCGTCCGGGTTGACGGAGCGATCTGGGTTTTTTTTGAAGATTTGCCGAATTTTCTCCTGGACAGCGGGAATACGAGTAGAGCCGCCCACCAGCAGCACGCGGTCGATGTCTGCAGGGGAGAGGCCAGCATCCCGCAGCGCCTGTTCTGTAGGCTCCACGGTGGCCTCCACCAGATCCCGCACCAACTCCTCAAACTTGCCGCGGGTCAGCTCCACTTCCAGGTGCTTGGGCCCCGAATCGTCGGCGGTGATAAAAGGCAGGTTAATGAGTGTAACCTGGGTGCTGGACAGCTCAATTTTGGCCTTCTCAGCAGCCTCCCGCATCCGCTGCAGGGCCATGCGATCCCGCGAGAGGTCGATCCCTTCCGTCTCCAAAAACTGACGGATGAGCCAATCGACAATTCTTTGGTCGAAATCATCCCCCCCCAGGTGGTTGTTGCCGGCAGTCGCTTGCACCTCAAACACGCCGCTGCCCAGTTGCAGCACCGAGACATCGAAGGTGCCGCCACCCAAATCGAAAACCAGAATGCGTAGGTCTTGATCTTGTTTGTCTAGGCCATAGGCCAGGGCGGCTGCTGTCGGCTCGTTGATGATGCGCA
>NZ_JANSHQ010000412.1:0-2590 GCF_047461715.1 Synechococcus sp. R8-2
CGTTAGCGGGACGGAGTCCTTTTGCTCAGTACCGCCGTCTTTCTCCACCAAGAGGGCAGAGAGCTGAATGCGGCTGGGATCCAAAAACTCGACGCGGGGCTGACGCAGATCGAAACGGCGAGCTTCCCTTCCCGCTCCCCCAAAAGGCAGATCGGCGCGGATATCCTGAAACTGGCGGAGCACCTCTGGCTTGTTGAGGGCAGCATTCAAGTCCTCTTCCCGCACCAACACCCGTACCGCCGCTTGCAGAGGTCGCGTCAGGCGCAAGGGAGCCCCCTGGAAAAAAGAGGGGTCAATTGCCACCGGATCGGTTTCCAGCTCCAGAAGCTCGATGCGGGGAAAGGGCGCTCGATAGAGCCCGCGACCGGCGATCAGCAGGCGATCCGCTTGGCCATTCAGCAGCCGGTAATTGGGCTGGCTTTGGATGCGCACCTCCAAAACCTCTGCCCGATCCAACTGATCCAGCAAAAGCTGCCGCGCCGTCTGATCCGCCAGATAGCCCGCTCCTCCTCCCAAGCCCGCCAACAGCCCCAAGAGAACTGCCAGGATCTCCATGATCACTAACCGGATGTGCCCCAACCCAGGTTAGCAAGGGGATCCCTGGCCCACCTTGGGGATCCGGGCTAGCGCATCACCTTGAGAGGGCTGGCCTCAATGGGGCGATTGCCCATAAAGGTTTTGGCAATTTTCAGGCCATCGGCCATTATCGGGCGATTGAGCGTGGGATCATGGATGAATTTGGCTCCAGAGGCAACCGTTGGGCGTCCCTCCCCCCAAGTGTCCACGACTTTGAGAGTTGCAGCAGCAACTGGACGTCCGTCGGCATAGTAATCCACCACTTTCAGGGTCGAAGCCCCGACCGGACGATGATCAATCCCAATTTCGCTGAACTTGACAGGGCTGGGAAACACCGGTGGGCCGGATTTCTCCTCCAGCAGTACCGGCATCTGAGCAGCCCCGGAGGCTCCATCAGCAGGCAGGGGAGCCAGGTTTAGAGCGTTACCCGTTTGCGTTAGCGGGAGGGCGTCCTTTCCCATAGAAGAAGCCTCTTGCTCTGGAAGCGTGCCGGAATGACCATTTGGAACGGCCATAAGAAACTCCTGAGTTGGTAGAGATAATGAACAAAACAGGACGGGAAAGGGCAGCAAGCTAGATCCAGTGAAGCGCTGCGGAAGAGGCATACCGTTGGCAAGGCTAAAGGTCGGCCTCCCCAAGTTCAAATGAGTGAGACTGAATCTCGAATCTAAAAATATTCTAAACTAAAGTTTGGCATGGGATCCGCCGGCTGTGACCCAACGGTTCCTGAGACGATGCCGGCCAGTCGCGTTAGCGTTGCGCAGCTATGACGTCCTCTTCGCTTCAGCCACTCCCTGGCAAAATCCAAAGCGGACGGTACACTAGTGAGTTAGCAAAGTCTATGGCAGGGCTCCCCTATTCCTCCTATTGGCGCTGGGCAAGGTGGCCGGCACCGGCTCTGTGGGCGTTGCTACTTTGGTTTGCTCCTGCAGCTCGAGCTTCTACCCTGGACGCGCCCCCATTTGACCTGAATGTTGTCCGCTCCCGTTCTCTGCCGTGGAGACATCCTCTTCTTGTTCCCGAGCAGAAGGATCCCATCCCATCCGCTCGCGTTGGCGAGACGGAGTCCTGGGCTGAAGTCGAGGTGACAGAGCCTCCTTTCCTAGAGTTCACCCTTGAAAAAAGCAACGCAGCTGTTGCCCTATTTGGATGCGATTGCCCGGCCCACCTCAACCAGTTGCGGAGACTACGCGGTCTGCCTTTGCTGTGAAGCACAGCTCCACCAGTAACTGTCCCTGACAAAGAAACACAGGGAGCCATCCAGCCGGTCTTGGGCAGAAGGGATCCCTCTGTGCCGAGTTAGGGCAGGACAGGGAGTAGCGGCAGGATCTCAATCTCGGTGCGTTGGGTTTGTTCGGGGGATCCGGAGGGCCAAATGGAGCCGCCGGAGCCGCGGAGTGGAACAGTCTGACCGGCTGGGCTGGCCATGCCGTGCTGAGTGATGAGCTGGTTGAGGCGGGCAATGCGCTCCGAGACAGGGGGATGGGTGCGCAGGAACTCTGGCACAGATCCGCGGGATTGCAACTTGGCCAAAAATTGCGGCATGCCCTGCGGGTCAAACCCGGCGCGATAGGCTGCCCCCAAACCTTTTTCATCGGCGATAAACTCGTTTTCACGGCTCTGCGGGCGCCGTACTCCCAATTCCAGGGCCAGAGCGGCCAGGGTACTGTCGTTGAGCCCCAACAATTGAGCCCCAGACTGGGCAGTGGCAGCCTGCTGCAGTTGTTGCAGGCCGTGGCGTTCGCCGATGTGGGCCACCTCGTGGGCCAGCACGGCGGCAATCTGGTCGTCGTTGTCGGCGGCTGCAAGGGCACCGGTGGTGATGTAGACAAAGCCTCCCAGTGTGGCAAAGGCGTTGATGTCGGGATCTTCCACCACTTGAAAGGTGTAGGGCAGATGGGGCCGTTCGCTGTGGGCGGCCACCCGTTGGCCAATGCGGTTCACCCGCTCGACCCAGTAGGGATCCGAACTGAGGCGAAGTTGTCCCCGCGCTTTCAGCTAGAAATCGCAGGAG
>NZ_JANSHQ010000413.1:0-1812 GCF_047461715.1 Synechococcus sp. R8-2
GGCTCCTGCGCTAGTAAGCTGAGCTGGAAGCTGTTTTCGAGTAAAACTCACGCATTTCTGTAAACCACTCCAATCGCGAGGGATCCCAGGTGTAGAACATGTGTCCGCCGCGATAATGACGTAGGGTGAGGTTGGCCTTCAACCGCGGATCCAACTTCATCAAATCCACCAGGTGATTCGAGGCAAAGTAGGGCGTGACCAGGTCGTAAAAGCCATGATGAATGCTCACCCGCATGTGGGGGTTGAGGGCCATGCTGCTGCGCAGCTCGTCCATTGCCCCGATGAATCCTTGCTTCAACTCTCCTTTTGGGGTGAACCGCCAGGACTTGAACACCTCCAGGTTCAGTAGGTGATAGGTCAACTCCGTTTCCACCTGCAAGGTCTCTCGCAAGTGGCTGTTGATGGCTGCCGTGAACAGGCGATCGATCCCATCCAAGGTGGGATCGGATCCCTCGAAGGTAGGCCGATCCGGAAAGGGATCCACCGTGGTTACAGAAGCATCGTAGAGCCCCAGCACCAGTCGCTGCGACCGCAACAGCTCGCGGGCAAAACTGGCGATATCGATCCGCCCGCCTTTGTGGGCTACATATTCTGGAGATAGGCCGATCCCTGCTGCCATTTCCTGATACACCGCTTGCCGTTCTGCCTCTGGCATTGCCTCCCCCATGGCCAAGAGGGGCAGCAGACGTTGTCGGGCAAAGTGTTCTGCTTTGGGCAGCAGGATCTGCAAATCCTCCCCCCAGCCACACCGTCCATGATGGGCTGCTGTGGCCACATAGGAAGGGAAAAGGGCTGCCCAGGTGCTGAGGTTGTAATCGTTGGTCTCCAGCAACCCAAACTCAATCGCAGGCGAGATGAGAATGGCCCCCGACAGGCCCACGCCAAACTTGGATTGCAGCTCCTTGGCCAGCCGCGCCACCCGAAACCCACCGTAACTCTCGCCGGCAATGAAAATGGGGGAGAGCCAGCGTTTGTATCGGGAAAGAAAGCCCTGAATGAATTCTCCCAAGGATTGCAAATCCCGCTCCACATCCCAGAAGGGCGATTCCTTAGGAGGCTCCTCCGCCTTAGCATCCGGCTGAGGGGGCTTGGATGCCGGATCGGATTTCTCCCGGGAATCTTTGGGGTCTTGAGAATCCTTGGGCAGGGCGCGGCTGAACCCCGTCCCCACCGGATCGACAAAGACCAGGTCGGAAAAGGGCAACCAACTTTCGGCATTGTCCACCAGCCGCACCGGGGAGGGGGGCAAACTGCCGTTGGGCCCGAAGCAAATCCGTTTGGGCCCCAGCGCTCCCATGTGCAGGTAGGCAGAAGCTGCCCCAGGCCCACCGTTGAACACAAAAGTGAGAGGGCGGTGCTGAGAGGCGGAGTCTTGCTTTAGATAGGCGACGTGAAAGATCTCGGCCACCGGCTTTTCCCGCTGGAAAAGGGTCTGCCAACCGGCCAGCGCTCTGTAGGTAAAGCTCTCCTCTCCAGCCGTAAACCTGTGCTCGGTGGAGGAGAGGGGGGAAGTGGGCTTAGATTCAGTAGCCATGAAAACAGGGATCCGCAGTCTGATCCCCAGTGAATCACAAGTCGCCGACCCTCAACACTCCCAGAGGAATCTCCAAACGGCACCTCACAAAGTCAGCGGAGCTTCCAAAGTTAGATTGAAAGATTGGCCGGGGCGCAGCACCATCACCTGCGGAGCGGTAACATTGCCCACCACCACTCCGGTCACGGCGCCTCCCAGGACATTGCCCACTGATACTCTGCCCGTGATGGCCCCCAAAATGGCTCCCGCGGCTGCCCCAATGGCTGCATCCTGAGCGA
>NZ_JANSHQ010000414.1:0-723 GCF_047461715.1 Synechococcus sp. R8-2
GGGCCTGTGCCAGTTGCTCACCGCGTGGCGCCACAGCGCAGATACGGCGTGGCTGGCGGATGCGCCGGTGCATCCGCTGCAACAGGCGCTCCAGGATTTGGAGCGGGCCTACAGCCACTTCTTCGCCCAGCGCGCCGGCTTCCCGAAGTTCAAGAAAAAAGGCCGGTCCGACAGTTTCCGTTATCCCGAGCCCAAGCAAATCCAGCTGGACCAGGCCAACAGCCGCATCTTTCTGCCCAAACTTGGCTGGCTGCGTTATCGCAACAGCCGCGACGTGGTGGGCAAGGTCAAGAGCGTCACCGTATCCAAGCACGCTGGCAAGTGGTTCGTGTCGATCCAGACCGAGCGGGAGGTTAATTGGCCTATTCCGCAGGGGGGCGCAGTGGGCATGGACATGGGCATTGCCCGCTTGGCTACCCTCTCGGACGGCACGTTCTACGCGCCCCTCAACAGCTTCAAGCGGCACGAGGCGCGCTTGCGCAAGGCACAGCAAGCGCTCTCCCGCAAAGTCAAGTTCAGCAACAACTGGAAGAAGGCAAAAGCCCGCCTCCAGCGTATTCATTCTCAGATGGCCAACGCCCGCCGCGACTTCCTGCACAAGGTCTCGACCGCGATTTGCAAAAGCCAGGCAATCGTGTGCATCGAGGACTTGCGGGTGCGGAATATGTCCAAGTCGGCGGCAGGGACGGCAGATGCTCCTGGGAAGAACGTCCGCGCCAAGTC
>NZ_JANSHQ010000415.1:0-5363 GCF_047461715.1 Synechococcus sp. R8-2
CAGTCAGGGCCGGGTAGTTTACAGATGGCCATTCGGAATGCCAAACTCAAGGACAAGCCGTACCAGTTGCCGAATAGAGAAGCAAGGCCATCCTGCCTGCCGAAGTTTTTGCCGAACCAGCTGACTATAGACTAACGGCCAACCGTAGGACGATGCCGACAAGAGCTACGGTGGCAGCTCCAATCAAGGCAAAAGCCAGGTTAACCACTTGGGCGCTAGCCTTTTGATAGGTGTCAATTCGTTCTAGGATCACCCGGTTTTCTATCCCCTGCTCGGCCCAACGTCTCTCCTGCTCAGCCCAACGTCTTTCCTGCTCGGCCCAGCGCTTTGCTTGATCGGCTGCCAGGGCTTCTAGCCACTCGTTGGTTCTGGAGACATCCTGCCGGAGTCCTTCCACATCCTGTCGGATCTCTTCCACATCTTGCCGGATCTCTTCAATAACACTCAACACATCCCTGAGGGTGGGTTCACCGGCGGGCATCATAGAGCTGCAACCTCACTGAACAGCAAACGGTCTGAGCTCGCTAGATCAACTCGCTCACCGGGAAGCGATCCAGCATTTTTTGGGCTTGACGGGCATTTTCCCGTAACTCTGCCGGCAGATGGGGTACATAAGGGATCTGAGAAAGCAAATCCAGCGTGCGGCGGATCAGGCGCACCAAGTCTCCGGCATCTAGGTTGGTGCTGGCTTCTAGGGTTTCCCAAGGGATCCCTTGCGCCCAATGTTCGACGATCCCGGCCAAGCTGGGCTCAAACCCGATCGGCACATGAAACACCTGGTGTTGCCGTTGGCTGCGGAACAGCTGCCGCCGTAAACCCCGCAATCCGTGCAGCACATCCTCCACCAGCCCCGAGGTGCGCAGCCGGCTGTAGGTACCTGAACGGGGAGCCTCTGAGACCAAGGCAGCCACAACTCCGGCCAAATGATGGGGAGCACAGCCCTGACACTCACCCGAGAGCAGAGCCAGCGCCAGCCAGAGCTCGTTATCCCCCCGCAGCGCGGCCACCACCTCTCCGCTATCGGTAGGTTGATACTCTTGCAGACAGTTGAAATCCTGCAACACCCCCACCAAGGCCATAAATTGCTGCCAGCGCAACTCCTGCACGGAATCGCTTTGCCGCTCCAGGTGCTCGAGGCGCTTGAGCAAGCGCTGGCGTTTTTCTCGCAAACCCAGCAATTTTTTCCCCACTTGGTGAGCGGGATTCTCTCGGATTTGAGCTTCTAGGGCACGGATTTTTTCCTCTTGGGCATGAATGTGGGGAAAGGCCAACAGCCGCAAGGTGGGATCCGGCTCAGCTTCCCGTTGTTTGAGCAAGTAGCGCAAAATGCGTCGTTCTTCCCGCCGTTGCGCCTGCATCTTCTCATAGCGGGCGATATCTTCGTCGGCAATGCCTCCCAAGAGACGGTCGATCTCCTCCAGCTCGGCGCGCGTGTGCAGGATCTCCTGTTGTTCGGGCAACTTTTGCAACGAGAGCAAATACTGGCCGAAGCTGCGGTTGATCAGATCCCGTGCTGCTTCCAAAGAGTGCTTTTGCAGCAGGTTCAGCACCATGCCATAGGTGGGGGTAAACTGGCTCACCAAGGGATCCGCTCCAGAGGTGGCCAGCCGCGCAGCTTCTTGGGCCCCCTCAAACGGGGATTGCACCGTCACCACATGGCCGATGATGTCCTTGCCCCGCCGTCCGGCTCGGCCCGACATTTGCATGAACTCGGAAGCGGTCAAGAGGCGGTGGCCGTTGTCGGTGCGCTTAGAAAGGGAGGAGATGACAGTTGTGCGGGCGGGCATGTTGATCCCGGCGGCCAAAGTCTCAGTGGCGAAGACCAGCTTCACCAATCCCTGCTGAAACAGATGCTCCACCAGTCCCTTCCAGGCAGGCAACATGCCGGCATGGTGAGCGGCAATACCCCGGTAAAGGGCATCCAACTGATCTCGGCGGACAGCTTCGGGCGTTTCTCGACAAAAGCGGTCGATCTGCTCGGCCAACTGCTGCCGTTCTTCCTCGCTGGCTACCAAGTCCAGATCCCTTACGCTGGCCACGGCCATATCACAGCCTTTGCGACTGAAGATGAAATAGATGGCCGGCAGCATGTCCCGCTGGCGCAAGTTCTCCACCACCTGCACCATATCCGGCACTCCCCCATAGGGAGACTGACCTGACTTGGGGAGTTTGCTTTTCAGGCGGCGATTGCAAACCCACTGGCCGGACTCGGTTTGCTCCAGCAGGGGGAACAGCCCTTTGCGATTGGCAAAGTGAAATTGCAGCGGCACCGGGCGGTGGTTGGAGTCGATCAGATGGGTGGGGCCATGCACCTGGTTCATCCAATCGGTGAGCTGGTCGCTGTTGGCCAGGGTGGCAGAAAGGGCAATGAGCTGGATCGTGGGGGGGCAGTAGATGATTGCTTCTTCCCAGACGGTGCCCCGCTGCTGGTCGTTCATGTAATGGCATTCGTCCAGGATCACCGCCTGCACCTCTCGCAAGGGATCCCGACTCAGGGCCTCCGCCTCCTCCCAAGGTTCCATCCCATCGCCGGAGGCTCCTCTCTGAACGGCCAGAGAGAGCGGCGTGCCATAGAGCATGTTGCGGAAGATCTCGGTGGTCATCACCAAGATCGGCGCCTCCCGGTTGATGGAGATGTCGCCGGTGAGCAGGCCAACCTGTTCTGGGCCGAATTGCTGGCCAAAATCCCGGAACTTTTGGTTGGAGAGGGCCTTCAGGGGCGTTGTATAGAAAACCCGCTTGCCCTGGGATAGGGCCCGATAGATGGCATACTCTCCGATCAGGGTCTTGCCGGATCCCGTGGGAGCACAGACCACCACCGATTCCCCAGCAGCCAGAACCTGAATGGCTCGGATCTGAAAGTCGTCCAGCTCGAAGGGGAAAAGCTGCCGCAACTCGTCCAGCAAATCGGTTGCCGGGGAGAGAAGCGCACTCATGGGATCCAAATCAACATTGGGAAACCTGGAAACCCGCCCAATTCACTGCTTCCTGTGGGTTGTACCTTCTAGGATACAAGCTTTCTTGGGGCGTCGACTGCTCCCCTGCAAAAAGCGCCAGTTACTCTGCTTCTTTGGATCAAGAACAGCAGCTCAAGCAAGTGCTAAAATGGGGTGCCGTTGCCGGATGCTATCGTGCTGGTCGTCATCGACAACTACGACAGCTTTACCTACAACTTGGTGCAGTACCTGGGGGAGTTGGGAGCTCAGCTTCAGGTTTTTCGCAATGACCAGCTCTCCGTTGACGACCTGCGCCGAATGCAGCCGCAAGCTGTAGTTATCTCTCCTGGGCCAGGGCGGCCGGAAGATGCCGGGATCTCCCTGGAGTTGATTCGGGAGCTGGGGCCAGAGCTGCCGATTTTGGGGGTTTGTCTGGGGCACCAGTGCATTGGCCAGGTCTATGGTGGTCAGATCGTGCGCGCACCTGAGCTGATGCATGGCAAAACCTCGCTCATTTACCATCGAGGGGTGGGGGTGTTTGAGGGGTTGAGCCAGCCTTTCACGGCCACCCGCTACCACAGCTTGGTGATCGAGCCTTCTACGTGTCCTGACGAGCTGGAGGTGACGGCTCAAACAGGCGATGGGATCATCATGGGGGTACGCCACCGCCGCTATCCCCACGTTCAGGGCGTGCAGTTCCACCCGGAGAGCATCTTGACTGCAGAGGGCAAGCGCTTGTTGAGCAACTTCCTGCGCAGCGCCAAAGCCTCAACTGCTGCTCAGCCCAATGTTTCGCAGAAACCTCAGGAAACCGTTGCCGTTGTTACATCAGGGATCCCCACTCCATGAAGCGTCGCCAGCTTCTGCAAGCCAGCGCTGGGCTGCTGGGATCGATGGCCGTGAACCTGGCCAGAGGGCGCAAAGCGGGCGCTCAGACAGCGCCGGCACAAGGTTCGGAAACGCCAACAACCCCAGGGTCTATAGAGTTCACTCCCGGCTCCAGCTCGCAGGGGCTGCAACTGACTTGGCTGCACCACAGTTGTGTTTTGTTCGAGGGGGAGGGCCGACGGTTTCTGGTCAACCCGTTTCGGCCGGCGGGCTGTACGGCTGGCTATCCTGCCCCACGAGTTGCTGCCGATCTGGTGTTGCTCAGCAGCCGCTTGTTGGATGAGGGTGCTTTGGATGTGGTGCCCGGCAACCCCAAGGTGCTGTTTCAGCCGGGAGACTATCTGATTGACGGGATCCGGGTGCAAGGAGTACGCATGCCCCGTGGCCCTCGCTTTGGCGTAAACGTGGGTTGGCGCTGGCGCATGGCTGGGATCGACATTGTCCATTTGGGAGGGGCGCTGCAGCCAATTACGCGGGAGCAGTCCATCCTGCTTGCTCGTCCCGACCTGTTGCTGGTGCCAGTGGGGGGTGGGCCGAAAAATTACGATCCTGCCGGGGCCAAGGCGGCCATTGAGGCGCTGCAGCCCAAGCTGGTCATCCCCACCATGTATCGCACGGCCGCCGCCGAGGAATCCCAATGCGAGCTGCTGCCGCTGCAGGAGTTTTTGCGTCTCTTCCCCGCTGCTGCCGCGCAACCTGCCCTCAGCAACCCGTTGCTGCTCTCGGCCCAGGCTCTGCCCAGGCAGGGGCTCGCCATCCTTTTCTTTGAGGAATAGGGCTATGCGAGGTCAGGTCCTAAAAATCGCTGTCGGACTGGGATCCCTAATGGTGGTGGGGGGCTTGGGCCTCTACGGTCACACCTTGGCAGAAGATCCACAAGCCTTGGCCCAAGCCAACCCGCTGCGGCTGCAACTGGCTCTCTGGCTGGGGAAAGACGCCAACGCCGTCGATGAGCGGGGCAAGACAGCCCTGTTTTTCGTAGAAAGCGGCCTCAACGCCCGTCTTTTGCTGGCAGCGGGGGCGGATCCCAATCGACCGGACTATGGGGGAGCCAGCCCCTTACACCAAGCCGCTCGCCTGGGCAACCCTGAGGTTACGAAAGCCCTGCTCCAGGGAGGGGCGGAGGTGAACGCTCGCTTTGGTGCCGGTGGCCTTCCCCTACATTTTGCCGCTTGGTCCGGCAACCCAGAGGTCGTTCGGCTGCTGCTGGAACATGGCTCCGAGATCGACGAGCCGGATGGCTACGGCCTCACGCCCCTGCGCATTGCCCAGGATCTGCGCCGCTGGGAAGCTGCAACCCTGTTGTCCCGCTGGCCCCGCTCCGCCTCAACCGACGGGCATACAGATTGATTCCCCTTCTCTACCACCCCAGCACCGAGGCGAAGATCAAAGGCGCCACGATGGTGGCATCCGACTCGATGACAAATTTGGGGGTGTCGATCCCCAATTTGCCCCAGGTGATCTTCTCATTGGGCACTGCTCCCGAATAGGAGCCGTAGCTGGTGGTGGAGTCGCTGATCTGGCAGAAATAGCCCCACA
>NZ_JANSHQ010000416.1:0-1788 GCF_047461715.1 Synechococcus sp. R8-2
TCAGCGTAAATGTATCAGCTACCCACAGGGATTCCACCCTGCAGCAGCAAACAAAGGGGCTGAGATCAAAAGGGATCCCTCGTGGCGCTTTGACCCCACTTGCCGCTTGTCCTTAGCGGCCTGCCGGGTGCAGGAACCCTAGAATGGAAGTTAAGCCTACTTGCCGTGAGTGCCCATGAGCCTTTTGCCCACTTCCGCTGCTCCCCTAGCCATTGCTCCGACAGCAGCCAAGCCAAGGCGACTGGACTTCGAGGTGGTGATTGCCGGAGCTGGGATGGTGGGATCCACCTTAGCAGCCGCTTTGGGCCAGGCCGGGATCCGCGTCGGGCTGATCGAGGGGCGGGATCTCTCGCAGGGGGTGGGGGCGGATGGCCGAGCCAGCGCTTTGGCTCTGGGGACAGCCCGCATTCTGCAGCGGATTGGGGTATGGCCCCTTATGGAGGCCTGGGGAGTCTCTCCCATCCACCGCATTCAGGTCTCTGATGGGGAAGGCCCCTGGGTGGCTCAGCTGCGCCGTGAGATGCTCCAAGCGCCGGCCCTGGGCTACGTCGTGGAAAATCAAATTACCCAAAAAGCTCTGTTGCAGCGCATTCGCGAGTGCCCTTCGGTAACGCTTTTCAGCCCTGCTCAGGCGCAAAGTTTCTCCCCTGCAGCAGATCACCTGCGGGTAGAGCTGCTGGCTCAGGAGGGATCCCGGCAAACCCTGCGGGCTGCTCTGCTGGTGGTTGCAGATGGGGCCCGTTCGCGGCTGCGGGAACAGGCTGGGATCCCGTTATCCCGCTGGGGCTATGGACAGGTGTGCATCGTTTCCACCCTCACCCATGAGCATCCTCACCGGCAGGTGGCCTACGAGCGCTTTCAGGTCAGCGGTCCCTTCGCCATTTTGCCCACCTCCGATCCCCATCGCAGTTGTGTCGTCTGGACAGTTCGCCAAGCGGATCGAGATCGGCTGATGGGCTTATCTGAGGCTGAGTTTCTGCAGGCCATCCGGCCTTGGTTTGGATCCCAGTTGGGAGCGTTGCTGGCCGCCTCTCCCAGAGCTTGTTATCAGCCGCAGCGGGCCCATGCCCAAACCTATATCGGATCCCGGCTGGCTTTGGTGGGGGATGCTGCCCATACCACCCATCCGCTGGGGGGGCAGGGAGCGAATCTGGGCATGCGGGATGTGGCGGCCTTGGCTGCCCTGTTGATCGAAGCCAAAATGGCGGGCCGGGATCCCGGCGATCCGGCTTTGCTACAAGCCTACGAGCGCTGTCGCCGCCCAGAAAACGCGCTGGTTCTTTTTGCAACCGATGCTGCCAATCGCCTCTTTTCCAACCGAAGCTGGCCGTTGCTGGTCTTGCGTCGCCTGGGCCTGTGGGGACTGGAGGTTTTGCCGCTGCTCAAGCCTGCCTTGATGCGCCAAGCGATGGGGATCCGCCCCCACCAACCCCAACTCCAACAGCTCCCTTTCCCTGCACCCCCGGAACCTCTGGCTACGCCTGTCTAGATCCGGCCAAACTGTTGAGAGCTGGGCCCAGATCCTCGCCCGCCGCCTTTGTCCCCAGCAGACCAAGCGCTCCACAGGGATCAAGGCTGCTCCAGGGGTAAGTCTGAAAACAGCAATGGGGCAATATTGGCCGCCTGGTTGATGGGGATCTCGTCGTTGACGGCATACTGATAAAACTGATCCAAGCGCCGACACAAACCTTCTGGGGTCAAAGCCTGCACATTGGAGCTGATGATATAGCTTTGGGAAGGAGAGGCGCGAAACGCTTGAAAGGCTTTGCGACAAAAGTCCTGCTTGGC
>NZ_JANSHQ010000417.1:0-1655 GCF_047461715.1 Synechococcus sp. R8-2
CCATTCGCCAGGAAGTGGAAGCGGTGCTGGCCGAGCTGGGATCCCGAACCGAGAGCAAACAGAGCCAAGGGCATAGAGATCGCATTGGAGAGGCGCTGGGCCTGTTCGAGACCTCCCATCCCAACCTCACCCTGATCCTGGAGCAGGTGATCGACACGCTGGCGGGAATGGGTTTGTAGTTTCATGGTCGGTAAAAGGGCTCACCAGAAAGCTCCCTTGCTTGCTAGCCTTGGTAATGCGTTGAAAGCTCCTTATGCTCTATGACCAGCACTCTCCACTCCACCTCGTTTAACACCACCCGCTCCAAGCAGGTTTTTGCCCGGGCACAAAGCCTCATGCCGGGGGGGGTTAGTTCTCCGGTACGGGCCTTCAAGTCGGTGGGCGGGGATCCCGTCGTGTTCGACCGCGTCTCAGGGGCCTACGCCTGGGATGTGGACGGCAACCAATACATCGACTACATCGGCAGTTGGGGGCCGGCGATTGTTGGCCACGCTCACCCCGAGGTCATTGAGGCTCTGCGCCGAGCTTTGGAGAAAGGCACCAGCTTCGGCGCCCCATGCGTTCTGGAAAATGAACTGGCGGAGCGGGTCATTGAGGCGGTGCCCAGTGTGGAGATGGTGCGCTTTGTCAATTCCGGCACCGAAGCTTGCATGGCGGTGCTGCGCTTGATGCGGGCCTATACCGGTCGGGAAAAGGTGATCAAGTTTGAGGGCTGCTACCACGGCCATGCGGATATGTTTTTGGTGAAAGCCGGTTCGGGGGTGGCCACGCTGGGCTTGCCAGACTCGCCGGGGGTGCCCAAGGCAGCTACCAGCGCTACGCTGACGGCTCCCTACAACGACCTGGAGGCAGTCAAGGCCCTGTTTGAACAGCACCCCGACTCCATTGCCGGAGTCATCCTAGAGCCGGTGGTGGGCAATGCCGGCTTTATTCCCCCCCAGCCGGGCTTCTTGGAAGGCTTGCGAGATCTCACCCAAAAGTACGGGGCCCTGCTGGTATTTGACGAGGTGATGACCGGCTTTCGCATCAGCTATGGCGGTGTACAGGCCAAGTTTGGGGTCATCCCCGATTTAACGACCCTGGGCAAGGTCATCGGTGGCGGCCTGCCGGTGGGGGCCTATGGCGGTCGGCGAGAAATTATGGAAATGGTGGCTCCAGCGGGGCCGATGTATCAGGCAGGGACTCTTTCCGGCAACCCCCTGGCCATGACAGCAGGGATCCAGACACTGGACATTTTGCGCCGCCCGGGCACCTACGAGTATCTGGAGCGGATTACCGAGAAGTTGGCGACGGGGCTATTGCAGATCGCGCGGGAAACGGGGCATGAGATGTGCGGGGGCTATCTGCCCGGCATGTTTGGCTTCTTTTTTACTGCCGGCCCAGTGCGCAACTACGAAGAGGCCAAGACTTCCGATCTGCAGAAATTTGCCCGCTTCCATCGCGGCATGTTGGAGCGGGGAGTCTATCTGGCACCCTCGCAATTTGAGGCAGGCTTCACCTCCCTGGCCCACACAGAGGCCGATGTGGAGAAAACCTTGGCCGCAGCGCGAGAGGTGTTGAGCACCCTCTGAGTCTGCAATTCACCCTCTTTCGAGCCGGGATCCCTGCTATGGCCGAGCATATCCACCGCAACTGGAGCATGACTCTAGTCAATA
>NZ_JANSHQ010000418.1:0-4659 GCF_047461715.1 Synechococcus sp. R8-2
GGGCAATGGCCACCCGCTGCTTTTGTCCGCCGGAAAGCTGTTCCGGGTAGTAGTGGACGCGATCCCCCAGGCCCACCGCCGCCAGCATTGCTTCCGCTCGCTGCTGGGCTTCCTGAGGAGAGAGGCCGTTGTGCAGCTCCAGGGCCATGCGCACGTTTTGGGCTGCCGTCAGGGATCGCAGCAGGTTATGGGCCTGGAAAATGTACCCGACCTGGCGGCGGATTCGAATGAGAGTACTGGGCTGAGCTCCCCGCAGCTCCCGTCCCAACACCCGCAAGCTGCCCCCCTGCACCGAGCGCAAGGCCCCCAGCAGCGTCAGCAGGGTGGTTTTGCCGGAGCCGGAAGGGCCAGTCAGCAGCACGATCTCCCCTGGCTGCAGGGCAAAGCTAATGTCGAAGAGAATCTGCTTGCGCAGGGATCCCTCGCCGAAATAGTGGTTTACACCTTCGGCTTTCACCACCGGCTCAACGGCATTCTGGGCAGAAGCAAGGGCAGCTTGATCGAGAAGAGGAGTCAGCATAGGAAACTCAAAATCTCAAAACTTTGCGTTGACAACTCATTGACCACTTAGGCCGTCATTTGGAGCGTTGAGATGAGACGATTTAGAAACCTTTGGCCGGAGAGCGTTGATGAGGATCCCAGAAGTTTTTAGACAGCCTAGCTCAAACCCTTCACCATCCATCCGATCCCCTTTGGCAGACTATTGACTTACCAACGCCCCGGCGCCCTGCCCACAGCCAAAACTCTAGAAAATGTCGGCAGGATCCGCTGCCCGCAGCCGTCGCACGGCAATCGCTCCTGAGATGAAACACATGCTCACCGCCAGCCCCAGCACCAGCACTGCCCGGTTGAAGGTCATGGCAATAGGCAGCAACGTGGCATTGGCCGTCAAATCGTAGAGCAAAACCGACAGGGCAAAGGCAGGAATGTACCCCAATCCGGCCAGCAGGATCGCCTCTTGAAATACCACTCCCAGCAGGTAGGTATCGGTATAGCCCATGGCTTTGAGAGTGGCATATTCCGCCAGGTGATCCGACACATCGGTGTAGAGAATTTGATAGACAATCACAATGCCGACAATAAAGCCCATGCCCACCCCCAGGCCGAAAATAAAGCCGATGGCTGTGCCCTCTTCCCAGTAGGTTTGCTCCATATCGATAAACTCCGCCCGTGAGAGCACCCGCACATCTTCCGGCAGCAAAGCCCGCATCTGCCGCACCAAGGGATCCGGATCCACACCCGGCTGAAGCTGCACCACGCCGATATCCACTAGGCCGCGCCCCCGCTGCGGAAAAATGCGCAGGAAATTGAGATCGCTGGTGAGAATGGTGCCGTCGGCTCCAAAGGTGGCCCCCATCTCAAACAGGCCCCCCACCTGGACGCGGCGGTTTCCCACCTCAGTAACCACCTCTCGCCCGGACTCAAACCACTCTGGGATGGGGCCAAACTCGCTGCGGGAGCGGCGGTCAAAAAGCACCACGTCCGCCTTTTTGATCTCTTCCAGCTTGTCCGGCGTCAGTTCCGGCAAGTCCAACAGATCAGCCGAGGGATCCACTCCTACCACGAAAATGCTGCGGGTACGGCGGGTCTCTGGGTTTTTCCAGAGGGCAAAGCCCACATAAACGGGTGAGATGGCCCGCACCCCCTCAAAGCCCAAAGCCTGATAGAGTCGCCGCTGGGAGAAGGTGTTCATGGCAATCAGGGCGTTGGACTGAGGGCTGACCAGGAAGATCTCTCCCTTCAGGGCCACGTGGAAGCGGATGGCACTTTCCAGCAGGCTGTCTTGGAAGCCCAACTGCATGAACATCAAGATGCAAGCAAAGGCAATGCCCGCCAGGGCCACCAGCAGGCGGATCTTCTCCCGCGTCAACTGCAGCCAGGCCAACGGGATCCGATGGGCGATAAAAGCCACACTGAACAGGCTGTACATGGGCTGAGCCTACCCCTCGACATCAATGGCCACATTCACCTGCAGGTTGGTCAGGCCAGCCACGCGGGCGCTGCTCTCCGGATCCAGGCGGATATACACTTCCACCACGCGGGCATCCACATCGGCAGCTGGGTCGGTGTTGAGCACATCTTTCTTGCCAATCTGCAGGCCCACCCGCTCCACTCGGCCCTGCAGGGTTTCTGGCAGAGCGCGGTTGCTAATGGTGGCCTGCTGGCCTGGCCGAACCCGCAAGATGTCTGTTTCGTAGACCTCGGCCACCACCATCATTTGGTCAGTGTTGCCCAGCTCGAGAATGCCCTCGTCGGCGGGGATGACCTCTCCAGGGCGGGTGTGGATCTTGAGCACCTGTCCAGCACGGGGAGCGCGGATGAGGGTGCGCTCTAGGCGAGCTTCTGCCAGTTCCAGATTGCGGGCCAGGGATCCCAGTTGGACTTGGGCTTGGGCCAGACTCAGTCCCGCCTCGGCAGCTTGGACTTGGGCTTGGGCATTGAGCAGATCCCGCTCACGGGCCAGGCGCAGTTGGCTCAGGGTGGCTTCGGCAGCCCGCAAGTCCTCCTGTCGTTGCCGCACCAGCAGCCGGCGTTGATCCAGCTCTTGTTGCGAGATTGCTCCTTCCTGCCAGAGCTCCTGAAAGCGGGCCAGATTGGCCTCGGCATCGGCCAGTTCTGCCCGGATACGTTCCACCACCGCTTCCTGGGAGCGGATTTGCATCTGTTGCGGCTCGTCCAGACGGCTGAGGCGGGTGCGTGCCTCTTGGATTTGGGCCTGACTGAAACGGGTCTCGGCCTGCAACCGGGCGCGGGCCTCTTGAAGTTGGGCGGCAGCGTACTCTCGCTCCGCCAACCGCTCGGCGTAGCTTTCCAAGCGGGCCAGCACTTGGCCTGCCACCACGCGATCCCCCTCGGCCACCAGCAGCTCTCCCAGCCGTTCTCCGGGGAAACCGGCAATGCGCAGCACTTCCCCCTCCGGCTCCAGGCGACCCAAAGCACCAACTTGCGGAGGCAGCCGCATTTCCACCGTTGCCTCTGCACTTCCCGATACCGACTGTGTGGCTCCCTGTTGGCTCAATCCCAGCCATGCCAGACCGGCACAACCAAGCAGCCCGACTCCTGCCAGCGACCAAAGCGCTCGTGGGTTCATGGCCTTTTACCTGCTGTGGCTTTGCAGACGACAAACGCCGCCTCTTTTTCTTAAAAAAGTGTAAAGTTTTTGGGATGAAAATGTCCAGTTGTATTCTGTGTTGCTTGTGCTCACCGTATTTTCACCCCCTGTGGGTTCCCCAAGGTGCCGGCAGATCACGGCAACCGGTGGGGCGCAGCCTACCTAGCTCTGGGGATTCCTGATATGATGTGGCCTGTTCGAACCTGTTCGAGCCTGTTTGTGGGTGCCGTTCCCGTCGCTAGGACGCAGTTCTTTTTTGGGGTGTGATGGTCTCTAGGAGTGGGGTGGAGTTGCGATGGTGGAAACAGTTGGAGGAGGGGATCCCATCCCGCCGTTGCCGGTTCGGTCTCAGCCTCCGCCCCTGCATTTGGATCCCCTAGATCCCTTGCTTTCCACCTATCACTTTGTGGGCATTGGTGGAGTGGGGATGTCGGCCCTGGCCTATATCCTGGCTAAACAAGGGTTTCGCGTTTCCGGATCCGACATTGTCGCCAATGGCCGTACCCGCCGCCTGGAAGCTTTGGGGGTGCGCTTCTTTCAGGGCCACAGCTTGGAGGGGTTGGTCGGGGATCCCCAGGTGGTCTATTCCAGCGCCATTCGCCCCACCAATCCAGAATTGGCTGCTGCCCTGGGCAAGGGATTGACGGTTTGGCACCGGGCAGACTTGTTGGCGGCTCTGTTTAACCGTCGCTCCGGCATTGGGGTGGCCGGCACTCACGGCAAAACCACCACCAGCAGCATGATCGGCTATGTGTTGCTCTCGGCGGGCTGGGATCCCACCTTGATTATCGGCGGGGAAGTGGATGCCTGGGATGGCAATGCCCGTCTGGGCAAGGGGGAGTATTGGGTGGCCGAGGTGGATGAGTCGGATGGATCCCTGGTGCGGCTCTATCCCAAGATTGGGGTGATCACCAACATTGAGCTGGATCACCCCGATCACTACGCCGATTTGGGGCAGGTGATCCGGGCTTTTCAACAGTATGGGCAGCAAAGCCAAACCCTGGTGGCCTGTCTGGACTGTCCCAACGTGGCGGCTCACCTGAGGGTGGATGTGGGCTACAGCCTGACCGGTCATCCCCAAGCCCAGTACCAAGCTCGCCAAATCCTCTACACTGCCAGTTTCACCTGCGCTGAGATTTGGGAAAGGGGATCCCTCCTCGGACAACTTCGCCTACAGGTGTTGGGATCCCACAACCTCAGCAATGCCCTGGCGGCGGTTGCCGTTGGGCGACAGTTGGGCTTGGAGTTTGCGGTGATTGCCTCAGCTTTGGCGCAATTTCGGGGGGCGCATCGCCGCTTTGAGCACAAGGGGGAAGTGGGTGGAGTCACCTTTATCGACGACTATGCCCATCATCCCAGCGAGATTCGAGCCACCCTGCAGGCAGCACGGCTACAGCAGCGGCGGGTGGTGGCCGTGTTTCAGCCTCATCGCCACAGCCGTTTGGCTGCCTTGTTCCAGGATTTTGCCCGCTGCTTTGGGGAGGCGGACGTGGTGGTGATCGTGCCTACGTATGGAGCGGGAGAGCCGGCGCCTGAGGGTTCCGACA
>NZ_JANSHQ010000419.1:0-1010 GCF_047461715.1 Synechococcus sp. R8-2
TGGTGGGAGATGGCATTAACGACGCTCCGGCTTTGGCCCAAGCCGATGTGGGCATCGCCCTGCACTCAGCCACTGATGCGGCCTTAGAAACCGCCGATATCATCCTCATGCGCAACCGCCTCTGGGATGTGGTGGAAGCTATCCGCCTCAGCCGCGCCACCTTCCGCAAGATCCAGCAAAATCTCCTCTGGGCTGTCGGCTACAACCTGGTAGGGATCCCGGTGGCAGCAGGCGTGCTCCTACCCCCCTTTGGCATTGGGCTTAGCCCGGCAATCGCTGGGGGTCTCATGGCCTTGAGTTCCCTCAGTGTAATCCTCAATTCACTCCTCTTGAGGCGAACTTTTGTACCCCGTAGATCTTCGAGTAGCCGCAGCTAAAAAAGTGTTAAAAATTACGAATGACTAAGTATCGATCGTTAAGTCTTCCGAGGTTTTACCGAGCTTCTGACACAATTTCCGCTGCGTCCAAGCCAAAAATTCGGCAACTTCGATTACATTTGATTAAAAAGATTAATCCGCTTTAACTTTTGAGGATTTGGTTGTAAGATTAGGCCGAAACCAAGCTGTAAGCGCATCTTCTGGTTTCTTACTTAGCAAAGCAAAAACCGTGAAAATACTGAGAAAGCGCATCTTGCAGCGGTGAAGGGAGCAAAAGTATGGCGATGCTTGGAGATCTTCAGGAATTTTCCTTATGCGACCTGTTGCATTTAATGGAAAAGGGTAAGAAAGCAGGGCAGTTATCCATCTGGGCACCCAATGGCATTCAGCGGATTTGGTTTTACCAAGGTCGGGTGGTCGCCGCCCTCACCCCTGAAGAAAAGCATCGTTTGGAAAGCCTGCTGACGCGCTTTGGCTTGGTGGACGAGCAGGTGGTCAGCCAGTTGGTCGCTAGGGGCTTGGAGGAGCCTCTGGGGCGTTGCCTGCAGCGGCAAGGGTTGATCTCGCCCGTAGATTTGGCCAAGCTCTTTCGCCATCAACTGCAGGTGGGACTCTACAGCCTCTTTGCCCTCG
>NZ_JANSHQ010000420.1:0-877 GCF_047461715.1 Synechococcus sp. R8-2
CCTACGGTCCGCTTCCGCGAACAAGAGGGGGCAGGACGGCATCCCACCTCCCCTCCAACCACTGAGGCACTGTTGCAAATGTCGGAAGAGGTGTTTTTGCTGCGGCAGGAGCGGGCCCAATTGCGGGAGCAGTTGGACTTCAAAGATCGCGTTCTGGCCATGCTGGTGCATGATTTGCGCAGTCCCCTGACGGCCACGGCTCTGGCGGTCGAAACCCTGCAGCAGGGGCGCGAGGGATCCCTGGACAAAGCGCTGGAACGGCAGTTGTTCGACCATGCCCGCCAGCAACTGCGCAAGATGGACAGCATGATCACCGATATCCTGGAGTCGGCCCGTGGCGCTGCCTCGGAGCTGAGGATTCGAGCCGTAGAAACCCAGTTGCCCGGCTTGTGTCAGGCGGTGATCGAGGAGCTATGGCCGCGCATTCAAGGCAAGCGGCTGCAGTTTCAAGCGGATATTCCCGTGGATCTGCCCTCTGTTCACGTGGATCCCGACAAGATCCGCCAAGTTCTGTTCAACCTGCTGGACAACGCCATCAAGTACACCCCCGCCGGGGGATCCATCCGCCTCGATGTCCTCCATCGCACCAGCCAAAAGGTGCAGGTGACCGTCAGCGATACTGGCCCTGGGATCCCGGAAGCCGACCAAGAGAGCATCTTCTCCGATTCTGTCCGTCTGTCCCGGGATCAACAGCAGGAGGGCTATGGCATCGGCCTTTCCCTCTGCCGACGGATCGTGCGCGCTCACTACGGCCAGATTTGGGTGGAGTCTTCCTTGGGCAAAGGCAGCAGCTTTCATTTCACTTTGCCCGTGTATCGGCTCTGCAAGGGCTAGCCGGGAGCTGGCTCCCCATGGGTGTAAACTACCCGACCCTGAC
>NZ_JANSHQ010000421.1:0-4972 GCF_047461715.1 Synechococcus sp. R8-2
CTTGCATCGAGTACGAGCTTTCCCCCTGAGTTGGATTCGGCGCAACTCTACGAGGGATCCCAGCCCAGACCCCTGGCGGTAGGATGTCAACGAACTCGAATGACATCCCTTCGCCTTCACATCTGGACACACTTTATACTCAGACTTTTAAGTCTGTACTCCGCAACTTTGCTGAACCTACTGCCCTCTTTGCAGGGCTGCCTGATGGGGATCCACATTGAGAAACACGGTGGCATCGCCCTCGACACGGATGATGCGCAAAGGGGGCAGCGAGCCCGTCGGGTTTTGGATGCGCTCTTGCAGCTTCTCGTAGAACAGCAGATCCGCCAGTTGCGCGTTCTGCGCTGCCGCTTGTCCTTTCAGCTCAATGGCCCGCTGGTTGGCCGCCGCCAGGATTAACAGTCGCTCCGTCTCTTTTTCCTGGATCTGCGCCCGCACTGCCGCCGTTTGTGCTGTAATCGAGGCCACCTGTTTGCGTTCAATCGAGTCTCTTAAGGCTTGTGGGAAATCGGGGTTGCCCAGAAACAGGCCCTCCACCTGCACCAGAGGCAGGGTTTGGCCATCGCGGTTGACAGTGGGCATCTCTTGGCGAATCAAGTCCAGCGCTCGTTGTTCGATGGCAGCCCGCTGGCTTTTCCGGTAAAAGTCTTCCGAATTGAAAGAGGCGGAGATATCCCGGATTTTGGAGCGCACCACCGGCACCACCACCGTGGAAAGATAGTTCTCGCCGATGTTGGCGTGCAGCTCGTCCAAAGTGGCGAGGTTGGGCTTGAGGGCAATGGCTACATCGATGGCAAAGGCTTGCCCATCGGCGGTGTTCACGGTGATGGCGTTGCTGATGGCATTGGCCGAGGCGGGGTCGTTGGTAAACTCCCAAACGCGGGTGAGCACGGTGTAGGTGATCGGCGTCTCGATCCCTGGGATCCGGAAGATGGCCCCTGGCAGTTCCACCCGCCCCTTCTGCAACCCGGAAAAGGTATTGAAAACTACAGTGGCATGTCCGGGCAAAGTGACGTACAGGCAAGCGCGGAGCACTCCCAGGGCCGCCAAGACGGCGATCCCTCCCGCGGTTAGCCAACCGGCTCTGCTGTGGGGTGCTTCTCCTGTTGGATACATGGCGGCTGCTCCCGTTTTAGGGTCGGTGAGAAGAGCTGAGGAAATTGGGGACAGGCTAAAAGGATTGATTTCCTGTTGAGTTATTTGGTGATCAAAGTTTCCAGACGGGATCCCAGTACCGCGGCTTTGACCACCTCTAGGTACTGCGGATTTTGGGTGAGGGCCTGTGCTTTGGCTCTCAATTGACCGGCTTCTGCCTCCGCTTGAGAAATGATGGCGCGGGCATCTTGGCGGGCCTGCTCGATCTCAAATTGCTTTTGCGCCAGTTGATTTTCAGCAATGGTCTTTGCCTCAATGGCCGCTACAAAATCGGGATCGAAATCCACATCCCGCAGCAGAAAATCCAAAACCTCGATGCCGTATTCCTTCAGCAGAAGAGCCACCCGTTCGCGGATTTGGCCCTGGAGCAGCGGACGCTCGGTAGAATACAGAGCCTGGGCGGAAAAGCCGCTGGTCTCATTCAGAATGACCGACCGGACGATGGGGGCGATGCGATCCAGGTAATTTTCCCCCAGTTGCGTATAGACCTTGGGGGCGTCCACAATGCGAAACTGCAGCGTCGCCTCAGCCGCAATCTGCTGCCCATCCTGAGAAAGGGCCACCAGCCGCGGCGCGTAGGCAGTCGGGTCGTTGTCCTTCCAGGTGAGGGCCTGCGTTTTTACATCGAAGGTAACCGTGCGCGAGACAAAAGGCGGCACCCAATGCAGACCTGGCTGCAAAGCCATCGGGCTCACCCCCCCTCCCCAGGTGAACACCACCATATTTTCTCCGTTGCCCACCAGTCGCAGCGGCCTGCCCATCGCCACTAGGATCAATACGGCTCCGGCAAGGGTGGCCTTGGGCAACCAGCGACCAACCCGCCTCTCCCAACCTTCTGCTCGCATCTCCCCATCTCCTGCGCATGCAGCCATTCTCGCGGCTGTGGGGAAATGAGGCTGAGAAATCGCCGCTATCTTTTAAGTTTTCTCCAGGGATCCCGCGAGAGATCCCGCGCTTGCTTACCCACTGTTCTCAACGATGTCGAGTTCTCTACAAAGTTCACAAAAGATCACTTCATACTTTGCAAAGACCCGTGACGGACAGGCGAAAAGGGAAGAAGATTAAGACATAATAAAGATTTGGGTTGCCGTTCATGCTGTCCATTCCCGATTACGAGCGGCGAGACATCCAAGTGCCACTCTCGTGCATCCCCATTGCCGCCCGGGCCTTGATCCGGCAGGGGGTATCCATCTGCTGGCGGGAAGAGAGCCTGTCTGCCCTAATTCGTCTCGGATCCAAAGGAGCCGCCGACCGAGCCGCCATTCTGCTGGTGGAAATGAGCCTCATGGGCCAACCTGAGGAGCTAAAAAGCTGGCTGGAGATGTGCTGGCAACTGCCCGCTTGTCCCAGGGAACCGCTGCAGGTGTAGGATAAAGGATCACTGCAGTTCAAGAGCCTGCCTCGTCGAGGAGAAACTGGCTGCCGTAGCCGGTAACGATGCGGGTTCCATCTTTGAGGATATGAATTTCCACCTGGTCACTGGCCCAATTAAGCTGGTTTTGCAAGGCGGGGTTGAAGACGTGCACCCGCTGGTTGCGGGAAGAGACCAGCGAGTGGGGGGAGTGAATGGCCTGAGATTGGAGATAGGGGCCGTCCACTAAAATATCCAGCTCTTGCAGCAGCTCCTGGGCGCCGGGAGGAGCTTGGGGGGAGTGCAACTGTTCTAGGGTAAAGCCGGTAAAAGACATCACTGTCAGCCCTTTGGCCTTGAGAAGCCGCGCCAAGCTGGCCAGGGCAGGAGCCTGCCAGAAGGGTTCCCCGCCGGAGAAGGTTACCCCTTGATTTTTGGGGTTGCTTAGGATTTGGGCTGCTAGGTCGGTCACGCTCACCAGTTGATGGATGACAAACGGCCAGGAAGCCGGGTTGAAACAGCCTGGGCACTCCCGCAAGCAGCCCTGCACCCACACCACCGCACGGCAGCCCGGCCCATTCACTTCCGACTCGTCCACATACCCCATCAGGTTGAGATAGCCGGGAGGAATCTGGGCCAGAAAGCTCAGCGCCATCTCTGCCTTGGACATGGATCACCCGCTGCAAAACCTCTTGAGGCTATTCTTAGCCTAATTGGCAGCTATGCTCATAAGGCAGTCATGAATCAATAATTAACGCTTGAGAACGATTGAGGCTCGTAGTTGCAAAAACAGGATAACTGGGAGGCTGCTGAGAAAGCTGCCTGGTCTGGAAACCGGCCCTACTCCAATTGCGCCCTCAGGGTTTGCACTCCCCGTCGCGACCAGCTCACCGCTCCAGCTCGATCGGCTACGTAGAGGGGCCGTTGTTTTTGCCGAAACCAGGCAGTCACTGCTTCGCTGACAGGGCCAGAGCTAATGCCCGCCTGCACCTGAAAGCGCTCCAACAGATCCAAAATCAGGGATCCTCCGTCCCACCACAGCCAGTCGATCTGGGCCGGCATCAGTGGGGATCCGGTTAGCTCGGCTTGCACATGGGTGCCGGCAGAGCCCAGCAGCAGCCAATGGGATCCCTCAGCCTCCAGTGTCAACACCAGGGGATTGGTGTAGACAGCTTGCAGCCGCAGCCGCTCCGAGAAAGGCATCCGATCGCCTGGCTGCAGCACCTGATAGGGGATCTGGGCAGCTTGCACAGCACTGAGGGAGCGCAGGTAACTTTCGGAAGCCGCATTAGCCCCTCCCCCATCCCAGAATTGCCCAATCGCGTTGGCGGGACGTACTCCTTTGGAGAAAGCCGACAGCAGGATCTCCCAGCCGCCATTGGCAGAGCCGACAGAGGTCATGGCCACCGCCCCGTCCAGACGGTGCAAGCCCTGCTGCCGCAAAAAGGGCAACACCGTGCGTTCTGCCAAACGGGGATCCCCGCTGTTGAGCAAGAGGTGGCGCCCTTCCGCTTGAATGGCCAGGATGGGAATTCGTCCACTGGCCAAGGCGGTAATTTGGACCGGCGGCCCCGGCCACATCCTTGGACCCAGGAGGATGGCGGCCATGATCAGGGCTGTGCCCTGCCAGCGGAAGGCCTGTCGCCACCGCGGCCAAAAGGTTAGGGCCACCAGCGCCCCGTAGAGGAGCAGGCACTGGAGCAGGGAGACCCGGCCGGTGTAGTAGGAACTCAGAGGCCAGCTGGCCATCCAGTTCACCCAGTTGATCAGAGGCGTGATCAAAAACGTCAAGGGCCGGGCCAGCAGGGATCCCAGCCCCGGCCAGAGCAAAGCCCCAAACGCCACCCCGAACCCCGCCACCAGCAGCGGCACTAGCAGAATCAGCAGCAGCGGGTTGGCCAGCAGCGAGTAGGTGGGGATGCGGCCAAAGATGGCCACTTGCAGCGGCAAGGTCCAGATCTGGGCTGCCAGCGGAACGGCCAAGGCGGTGGCCACAGCCGGAGGCAAAAAGTCCAGCCGGGAAACAATTGGGGCTGTTCCGACCAGCAGGCCCAGGGTGGCGGCAAAGCTGAGCTGAAACCCCAGGTCTGTAATCCACAGCGGCTCGTAGATTAAGAGCAAAACTGCCGCCACCAGTAGCGTCCCCAGGGGATTGAGCTTCACCTTTCCTTCCAGGCGCGGCTCCGTCAGCACCAGCATGGCCGCCGCCCCCATCAGTGCTGCCCGCAACACCGAAGGGCTGAACCCCGTCAGGGCAATGTAAAGCCCCAGCACTGCCAGAATGATCCCCTGCTGCAGGCGCACCGCCAGCCGGCGCGTCAGGACAAACACCACCCCCACCAACAGCGACACATGAAACCCAGAAGCGGCCAGCGCATGGGCCATGCCGATTTCCCGGAAGGCATCCTGCAAGTCGAAATCCAATTGGGCGGCCCGGGATCCCAGCACCAAGGAAGCCAACAGATT
>NZ_JANSHQ010000422.1:0-4119 GCF_047461715.1 Synechococcus sp. R8-2
AAAAGGGCCGGGGGTGAGGGATCCCCGCCAATCTCCACAGGCCACAGAGCCTCTGTCGGCAAGTGGATCCACACCGTCTGCCCCGGCGCAAACACTTGGTGGGGAGCCACCCAAGCCTGCAGACTGCCCCAAGGGGCTTGCAAGGTCAGCCGTCGCTGGGTGCCCGCAAAGCGTTCCGCCATCACTTGAGCGGAGAAAACATTGTCGGCCAAGCCGGGCGGATGGGGAAACACCTGCACCTGTTCCGGGCGCACCGTCAGCCGCACCTGACCTTGGAGTGGCGCGGCGCTTTTCAAGAGGATCCCGTTGTTGAGGCGAAGCTGGTGACCCTCCGCCTGCGCATCGAAAAAATTGACCCCGCCAAAAAAGCGGGCAATGCGCTCGGAGCGCGGCTGCTGATAGAACTCCACAGGGGATCCCACCTGGTGTAGCTGCCCCTCAAACATCAGGCCGATGCGTTGGGCCATGGCTGTGGCTTCTGCTTGATCGTGGGTAACCAGCACCATCGTCACCCCTGTTTCCGCCTGCAGCTCCAGAATGAGGGCCTGCATCTCTTGGCGCAGGTTGACATCCAGCGCCGACAAAGGTTCATCCAACAGCAGCACCTTGGGCCGAATCACCAAAGCCCGCGCCAGGGCCACCCGCTGCGCTTGTCCGCCAGAAAGCTGGCTAGGCCGACGCTGAGCAAACCCGGCCAATTGTACCCGCTCCAGCATGCGCAAGGCGGCAGCCTCCCGCTCTGTCCGGGGAATGCCCCGCATTTTCAGGCCAAAAGCGACGTTTTCCCCCACGCTCAGGTGGGGAAACAGGCGGCTGTGTTGGGACAGCAAAGTCACGCCGCGCCGTTCCGGCGGCAGAGGGTTGAGGGGGATCCCGTCCAGCCAGATTTCCCCCGGATAGGGCAAGGGATCCGGCTCCAGCAGGCCGGCGATGAGATTGAGGGTGGTGGACTTGCCGCAGCCCGACGGCCCCAGCAGGGCAAAGATCTCCCCTGCCTCCACGCTCAAAGACAAATCCCTGAGGACAGGGATCCCTCGCTTGTGGAAGCGCTTGCTGAGATGGCGAAGAACGAGGTGGCCCATGCTTGGGTTACCGATCAAACGCTCAATAGAGCTCTCAAACTCTCCCAAAATTAGAACAGAAAGTACCGCTGCGCCATGGGCAGCACCTCTGCCGGCTCGCAGGTGAGCAATTCTCCATCGGCCCGCACTTCATAGGTCTCCGGGTTCACCTCAATGTGGGGAGTGGCGGTATTGAGTTTCAAATCCGCTTTGCCGATCTCGCGGCAATTTTTCACCGCTACGGCCCGGCGCTGGATCCCCAGTTTTTCCGGGATCCCCAAGTCTAGAGCAGCCTGGGAGACAAAGAGGAGGCTGGTCTCGGTCAAGGCGCGGCCAAAGCTGCCGAACATGGGGCGAGGGTACACCGGCTGCGGGGTTGGAATGGAAGCATTGGGATCCCCCATTTGGGCGTAGGCAATCAGGCCCCCCTTCAGGACAATTTCCGGCTTAACCCCAAAAAAGGCCGGCTTCCACAGACACAGATCCGCCAGTTTTCCCACCTCCACCGACCCGATGACGTGGCTGAGTCCTTGGGCGATGGCGGGGCAGATGGTGTACTTAGCCACGTAACGCTTGGCCCGGAAGTTGTCGTTGCGGCTGCTGTCTTGCGGCAGAGGCCCCCGCTGCACCTTCATCTTGTGAGCCGTCTGCCAAGTGCGGATGATCACCTCCCCCACCCGGCCCATGGCCTGCGAGTCGGAAGAGATGATGCTGAACACCCCCATGTCATGCAAGATGTCTTCGGCGGCAATGGTTTGGGGGCGAATGCGGCTTTCGGCAAAAGCAATATCCTCCGGCACATTCTTGCTCAGGTGGTGACACACCATCAGCATGTCCAGATGTTCTTCGATGGTGTTGCGGGTAAAGGGGCGGGTGGGATTGGTGGAGCTGGGCAGCACGTTGGGCTCCGAGGCAATGCGAATGATATCGGGGGCATGCCCACCTCCAGCCCCTTCGGTGTGAAAGGTGTGAATGGTGCGGCCATTGATGGCGGCGATGGTATCTTCCACAAAAGCCGATTCATTTAAAGTATCGGTGTGGATGAGGGTTTGGATGTCGTACTCATCCGAGACTTGCAAACAGCTGTCGATCACCGCCGGCGTGGATCCCCAATCTTCATGGATCTTGAGGCCGCAGGCCCCCGCTTCCACCTGTTCCCGCAAAGCTGCGGGAAAAGCCGCGTTTCCCTTGCCAAAGAAGCCCAAATTGACGGGGAACCCCTCCGCCGCCTGCAACATCTTGCCCAAGTTCCAAGCTCCAGGGGTGCAGGTGGTGGCGTTGCTGCCTGTGGCCGGCCCGGTTCCGCCCCCCAAAAGGGTGGTCACTCCCGAGGCGATGGCAAACTCGCACAGCTGCGGGCAGATGAAATGCACATGAGCATCGATCCCGCCCGCTGTCAGGATCAGGTTTTCCCCGGCGATCACCTCAGTGCTGGGGCCAACCACCATGCCCGGCGTCACCCCCGCTTGGATGTTGGGGTTGCCGGCTTTGCCAATGCCGACAATGTAGCCATCGCGAATGCCCACATCCGCCTTGACAATGCCCCACCAGTCCAGGATCAGGGCGTTGGTGATCACCAGATCCAAGGCCCCGTTGGCGCGGGTGGCCGTCGGCGATTGCCCCATGCCATCGCGGATGGTTTTGCCGCCCCCAAACTTAATCTCCTCACCATAGGTGGTGAAATCCTGCTCCACCTCGATGATCAGCTCGGTGTCCGCCAGGCGCACCCGATCCCCTACGGTGGGGCCGTAGTTGCTGACGTATTGGCGACGGGGAATCTCTAGGGTCATAGGGTGGTATCTGCAAAAGGGCTGCCAGGGTTTTACCACACATCCCCACCCAGGGGATCCCTTGCTGTCTATTGTTCAGTTCCAACCCTTCCTGAGAACGGATTGGGTTGGCTGAAAATTCGTTACATATATTTACATCTATGATCGAAAGAACAATTGCCAATCGACTCCAGCCTCGATGGGACAAGGGATCCCTCGTTTAATTATTGTGAAGCAACTGAGGGCTCACAAACCCTGACCTATAATGCCAGGTAAGTCCTGCCCTGGGGGAATCTTCTGCCAAGGGGTAGGGATGCTTCGTTCCTTGTCGCAAGAGAGGAGTTCTTGATGACAACTACGCCAAAGGAGCGAGAGCCGAAGGTCAAGGTGTCGGTTGATGTGGATCCGGTTCCCACCTCATTTGAGAAATGGGCCAAGCCGGGGCACTTCGACCGCAGCCTATCCCGTGGCCCCAAGACCACGACCTGGATCTGGAACCTCCATGCTCTTGCTCATGACTTCGACAGTCACACCAGCGACTTAGAAGACGTCTCTCGTAAGATCTTTTCCGCTCACTTCGGCCACTTGGCAGTGGTTTTCGTCTGGCTGAGCGGCATGTACTACCACGGAGCTCAGTTCTCCAACTATTCCGCTTGGCTGGCGGATCCGATCAACGTCAAGCCCAGCGCCCAAGTGGTCTGGCCCATCTTCGGCCAAGAGATCCTGAATGGGGATGTGGGCGGCGGCTTCGAAGGGATCCGCATTACTTCTGGTCTATTTCACCTCTGGCGAGCTGCCGGCATCACCAATGAGTTTCAACTCCTCTGCACCGCCATCGGTGGCTTGGTGATGGCCGGGTTGTGCCTGTTTGCCGGCTGGTTCCACTACCACAAGCGGGCTCCCAAGCTGGAGTGGTTCCAAAATGTGGAATCGATGCTCAACCACCACCTAGCGGGCCTGCTGGGGCTGGGTTCTTTGGCCTGGGCCGGTCACCAAATCCACGTGGCCATTCCCATCAACAAGATGTTGGATGCGGGCGTGCCGGCTGACCAGGTGCCTTTGCCCCACGAGTTCATCCTCAAGCCCGCCTTGATGAAGGAGATGTTCCCCAGCGTGGATTGGGGCATCTTCAGCGGGGTGGTGCCCTTCTTTACCTTGGATTGGGGCAAGTACGCGGAGTTTCTCACCTTCAAGGGTGGCCTGGATCCGCAGAACGGCGCCCTCTGGCTAACCGACCAAGCCCACCACCACTTGGCCATTGCCGTGCTCTTTATCGTGGCCGGCCACAT
>NZ_JANSHQ010000423.1:0-5218 GCF_047461715.1 Synechococcus sp. R8-2
TGCGCATCATCAACGAGCCGACGGCAGCCTCTTTGGCCTACGGCTTGGACAAGCGCAACAACGAGACCATCCTCGTCTTCGACCTGGGCGGTGGCACTTTCGATGTGTCCATCTTGGAAGTGGGGGATGGCGTTTTCGAGGTGAAATCCACCAGCGGCGACACGCAGTTGGGGGGCGACGACTTCGACAAGAAGATCGTCGATTGGATGGCCGAGCAGTTTAAGCAAATGGAAGGGATCGACCTGCGGCAAGACCGGCAGGCGCTGCAACGGCTAACGGAAGCTGCGGAAAAAGCCAAGATCGAGCTGTCCAGCGTTTCCGAAACCACCATCAACCTGCCCTTCATCACTGCCACTGCCGATGGGCCCAAACACCTGGAGCTGAAGCTCTCCCGCGCTCAATTTGAACACCTCTGTGCCGACCTGCTGGAGCGCTGCAAGGGGCCGGTGGAACAAGCCCTGCGGGATGCCAAGCTCACCAAAGCCGACATCAACGAAGTGGTGCTGGTGGGGGGATCCACCCGCATTCCGGCGGTGCAGCGGCTGGTGAGGGAGCTGCTGGGCAAAGAACCCAACCAAAGTGTCAACCCCGATGAGGTGGTGGCGGTTGGGGCGGCCATCCAAGCGGGTGTGCTGGCGGGCGAAGTCAAAGACGTGCTGCTGCTGGATGTCACCCCCTTGTCCTTGGGGGTGGAAACCTTGGGCGGCGTGGCCACCAAGCTGATCCCGCGCAACACCACCATCCCCACCCGCAAGTCGGAGATCTTCTCCACTGCCGAAGATGGGCAGACCTCTGTGGAAATCCACGTGGTGCAAGGGGAGCGGGAGCTGGCCCGCGACAACAAATCTCTGGGCCGCTTCAAGCTGGACGGGATCCCGCCGGCCCCCCGCGGTGTGCCGCAGATCGAGGTCACCTTCGACATCGACGCCAACGGCATCCTGAAGGTGACGGCCAAAGACAAAGGCAGCGGCAAAGAGCAGAGCATCTCCATCACCGGCGCCTCTACTTTGGATAGCAAAGAGGTGGAGCGCATGATTGCTGAGGCAGAAAAATACGCTGCCGAAGACCGGGCCCGCCGGGAGAAAATCGAGCGCCGCAACAAGGCCGACTCGCTGGCCTACCAAGCCGAGCGGCAGTTGAAGGAGTTGGGCGACAAGATCTCCTCCAGCAAACGCAGCCAAATCGAGACTCTGGTGCGAGAACTGCGGGAGGCCATCCAGCGGGAGGACGACAGCGCCATCCAGAGCAAAGAGCGGGAGCTGCAAGAGGCTCTCTACGCCATGAGCAGCGAGCTGTATCAACAGCCTGGGGCCTCCTCTAGCTCCGCTTCCGGCTCAGGGAAGACCTCCGGCGGCAGCGATGATGTGATCGATGCCGACTTCACCGAGAGCAAGTGACTGCTCAGGGATCCCTCCGTGGGCCGCGGGCCCAGGGCGGATCCCGCCCTTACTTGTAGCGCCGATAATGAGGAGGGACGGGATGGGCGATGGCGTCTAGCCCGCCTCCTCATTTTCTTCAGTAGGTCGGAGGGAAGGAGCCCTTGCCGGGGACGCCTAGCCTCGTGGTTTTCTGCCCACTCTCAGCGATTTGCCTGCGGACGCCTCCATGCAAAACTTTAAGGACTACTACAAGATTTTGGGGGTCAGCAAAACGGCCACTGCCGATGAGGTGAAACAAGCCTATCGGCGCCTAGCCCGCAAGTATCACCCAGATGTCAACCCCAACGACAAAGCGGCTGAAGAGAAATTCAAAGACATTAACGAAGCCTACGAAGTTCTCTCGGATCCCAGCAAGCGCAGGCAATACGACCAATTTGGCCAATACTATCAGCAGGGCGGGTTTCGCTCCAGCCGCGATGCCTACACCTACAGCAGCAGCCCCTTCAGCCAAGACTTTGGGGGGAGCGGATTTGGGGGGAGTGGCGTCGATTTCAGCCAATTTGATGATTTTCAAGACTTCATCGATCAACTGCTGGGCCGGGTGCGCAGCCAAACCGCAGACCGCAGCAGCGGATTTTCGGGATCCACTGGCAACACCAGTTACGATGCTGAGGCCACCATCCAGATCAGCATTCCAGAAGCTTTTGAGGGGGGCAAGCGTCGCCTGCGGGTGGGCGGGGATCGCGTGCTCGAGGTAAACATCCCGCCGGGAATTACGCCAGGGAAGCGGATTCGCCTGCGCGGCCAAGGCCACCCCAACCCCAACGGCGGTGCCGGTGATCTGTACCTTAAAATTGAGCTGAAAGACCACCCCTTCTATCGCCTAGAGGGATTCGACGTTTACTGCGATCTGCCCATCAGCCCCAGCGAAGCGGTTTTGGGCGCCCAGGTGGAAGTGCCCACCTTGGATGGGGTGGTGAAGCTGCGGATCCCACCTGGCATGCAGCCGGGGCGAAAGTTGCGGCTGGCGGAAAGGGGATTTCCCAAAGGCAACGGAGAACGGGGGGATTTTTACGTGGTGGTGCAGATCCATTTGCCCACCCAGATCTCCGAAGAAGAGCGAGAACTTTACGAAAGGCTGCAGCGGGTTCAATCCTACGATCCCCGCGCCACCCTTAAGCTCTAGCATTGATATTCTCCGATATTCTCCCACGGCCAAAGCCTCAAGATTCTTGACAAGCGCTCCGCGCCGCCTGAAAGCAGGAAGCCGCCCTTCTAGCTTGCTTCCGGTAGCGGTAGGGCGGGGCTGGAGGCCCAGCCTTGGGGTCAAGATGGGGTCCTGCTGGAATCTGGTTGCGTCGGCGGGACGGGAGCTGCATTTGCTTCCAGAGGTTCCTGACGAGAGCATCCCTGGCTCCATTGCAGTTGCCGCAGGATCCCGCGCAACAAGGCCACCTCGGCTACGGTCAGGCCGGCTCGCTGGAACAGGGCGCGAAACTTGAGCATTTTGCGGCGGGCTGTGTGGGGGTGCAGGTAGCCAATTTGCAGCAACAGCGCTTCTAAGTGGTCGAAAAATCCCTCCAGCAGCTCGAAGGGGGCAAGCCTTTGAGGCGAGGGCATAGGAGGAGCAGGGGAAGGGCTCTGGCAGACGAGGGTGTACAGCTCATAGCAACAAATGGCCACGGCTTGGGCCAAGTTTAAAGAGGGATAGGTCGCATTGGTGGGGATCTGGATCTGGCGATGGCAAAGGGCCAGCTCCTCGTTGCTCAAGCCGCGATCTTCGGGGCCAAACACGAGGGCGGCAGGGCCGGCGGCCAGCAGAGCGGGAAAGGCTTGGCGGGGGGACTGAATTTGCCATTCGGGTGGGTAGGTTTGGCTGCGCCCCGTTGTCCCGAAAACTTGCACACACCCTTGCAGGGCTTCGGGCAAAGTTTGCACCTTCCGGGCTTGATGGAGCAGGTCTGCCCCATGCACGGCTGTGGTGATCGCTTCCATATCGAGGGGATCGCATTGGGGATCCACCAGCACCCACTGCCTGAAGCCCATGTTTTTCATCACGCGGGCAATGGCGCCGAGGTTGCGCGGCCCAGCCGGCTGCACCAATACAAGCCGTACCTGCGCCAGTTGTTCAGGGCCAGAGTGGGGTAATATCGGCATCAGGTTGGGATCCCCCAGAGTGCCTAGAGTAGAGAAGAGGAGCTTGATTTTGTCATAGATTGCATCCATGGGATCCGCATACCGTTGTTGGCTGAGCTTGATTTGTCTGGTGTTGGTGGGATGCTGCTGGGGATCCCCGGCGCTGGCTGCCCCTTCATCGCTGGCAGGGCCGGCTCAGGTATCGCCCCAGCTCGTTCGCGATAGCGACTCAGAGCGGTTTTCTCTGGCCGAGGCGCGGCAGCGGCTGGAAGCCATTGCCGAGGTCATGCGCTCGATTCGCCTGTGCAACCGGCCCAACTGCCGCTACCGAGATATCGCTGTGGACGTGTGGCCTGTGGACATATCCATCCCCAATGGTGGTGCCGAGCCGTTCTACGAGGGCAGCATCGACGCCATGATCGACCGTCCTTCCGGCAGCTTGGATAAAGCCCACTACCGGCTGCAGTTTCGCCAGGGGCGCTGGCAGTTGCTGGGGGGCGAAGAGGTGTCCGATGTCTCTTCCTTTTTCTTTGAGGGAGATACCTACGAGGTGTTCAGCGCCTACGGCACCCGCAGCCACAAAGCCAAGTTGGCAGATGCCAGCAGCAACCTGCGCGTGGGCTATCGGGAGCTGTATTACCGCGTTTTCGACCGGGGCCAAGAGCGTTTGCACTAGCGCTGCGGAGCACGATGAGAGGCCGGCAACACACCTTAGCCAGCTCTATTGCCCTAGAAGGCGTTGGCCTGCACACCGGCCTGCCGATTCGCTGCAGTCTGCATCCAGCTCCTGCCGGCAGCGGTCGGGTTTTTGTGCGGGTGGATCGACCGGGATCCCCTGAGATCCCGGCTCGGTTGGGATCCCTGGCCCCTGCCCATCTCTGCACCCTGTTGCAGCAGGGATCCCCCTCTGTTCAAGTGCAGACGGTGGAACACCTGTTGGCCGCCCTCTACGTCCTGGGCATTGACAACTGCCGCATCGAGGTGGAGGGGCCAGAGCTGCCGATTCTGGATGGCTCTGCCCTGCCCTTTGTAGAGGCCATTGCCCAGGCCGGGATCCAAGCCCAAGATCAGCCGGCCCTGCTGGGGGTGATCCAAGAGCCGGTTACTGCCTGGGCGGGGGAAGCTTTCGTCAGCGCTCTCCCCCATCCCACAGCCCGCTTTACTTATGGCATCGATTTCGCCGATTGCCCCATTGGAGAACAGTGGCTGAGCTGGAGGGAGAACAGGCCGGATTTTGTCCAGTCCATTGCGCCGGCCCGCACCTTCGCCCGCCAGCAGGATGTGGAGCTGGCCCGGGAACGGGGGCTAATCCAGGGGGGCAGCCTGGAAAATGCCATTGTCTGTAGCCAAACCGAGTGGTTGGGGCCATTGCGCTACCCAGATGAGCCGGTGCGCCATAAGCTGATAGATTTACTAGGAGATCTCAGCCTCCTGGGCTGCCGACTGCAGGGGCACATTGTGGCCTACAAGGCGGGCCATGCCCTGCACCACCGTTTGGCCGAGCAGTTGCTCAAGAGTGGATCCCTGCTGATCCATGAAGAGCAAGGGGGAGAAAGAGATCCGGTTGCGTAGCCACAACCCTGCCATCCTCAGGTGCGACAGCGGTGCCGAGCACTTTTCTTCAAGGGGATCCGCTCTATTGGAATCTCTTGATCTCTTCTCCGTAGATCCCTGGGTGCTCTTTTGGCTGAGTTCTGGCCTGC
>NZ_JANSHQ010000424.1:0-1893 GCF_047461715.1 Synechococcus sp. R8-2
CGGGGGGATCCCTAGAAATTGGGAAAGAAAGAAATTGGAAGCGAACTGAAGCTGGGCCTGGTTATCAGGCGGGCAGCGAAAACAACGGCTGAAACGCTCCAGAAATCGGCCTGCTGGCTGGGGAAAGTCTGGGAAAGTGAGGTCTGGATCCCCGGCAGCCACCGCTGCCCAAAAGTAGCGCAATTGTGGGGCCAAGGCTTGTGCCTGTTCCAAAGGCAAATTCAGCGGTGCGGAGGTTAAAAACTTAACCACCGCTGGTTCGCTGCGCTGGGCCATCCACTCCCGGGAGAACGCTTGCAAATCGGGCCAATCGGGCAGGGATCCCACCCGGTAGCTCTGGATATGGACTTGGATTCCGGTCTCTCGATCCGACCGGATCTCGACAAGGCGGTAGGGGTGGGGAAAGCTGACCAAAGAGCCGGTGGTAATGTCGTAAACCCCCCCTCGTCGGGCGATGTGCTGGATGTGCAGATGTCCGGTGAACACCAGTTGCACCCCATAAGCTTGCAGCAGCCGCCGCAACTGAGAGGCATTCTCCAGCATGTAGCGACGCCCCCAGGGATGGAGAGACTGGCCGCGCAGATGCTCGACCACATTATGGTGCACCATCAGCAGCACCAGCTCTTCCTCGGCTGCCGCCAATTCTTTCTCCAGCCAGGTCAGTTGTTCTGGGGTTAGACACCCCACCAATTGACCCTGAGCATCAAAATGGTTGGAATTGAGGCCGATCAAACGGATCCCTGGCCGCAGAACCCGGCTGTAATCCAAAGACTGCCCATCCTCGTAGCCAAAAGCTCGGTAGTAGCGGGGAAAATCCGCCAAACCAATAGAGCGCCCGCTGGCCTCGGGCTGGGGCACATCGTGGTTGCCGGGCACCACAAAAGCTGGAAAGGGCAGTCGAGCCAGCCGCTCTGCCAGCCATGCATGGTTTTCCGGCTCCCCATGCTGGGTCAGATCCCCCGGCAACAGCAGAAAATCCAGAGGCAACTGCACCAGATGCTGCAAAACCTGTTCCAGAGCCGGGATGCTCACCTCTACCAGGTGAAATCGGCTGGGGTGATCCCAAAGGGTGGAAGGGAGGGCGACGTGGGGATCGCTCACCACAGCAAAGCGGATCTGCACGGATTACTCCCCTTGACAACAGCAAGCAGATAGAGCCTTCGGCCCACCGGGGGGACAAGCGCTTCTGCTATTCTGGCATCCATCACGGGATCCCGATTATCTCAGGAGCACAGCATGGTGGCCCAGGTGATTACCATCGATCACCCTCTGGTGCAGCACAAGCTCAGCCTCATGCGCCGTGTTGAAACTACAACCGCCGACTTCCGAGCGCTGATGCGGGAGATCAGCCTCTTGATGGCCTACGAGGTGACCCGCGATCTGCCCCTCAAGCTGCAGCCCATTCAAACCCCGATGGCCCCAATGTTGGCGCCGATGTTGGCGGCAGAGAAAAAGTTGGTGCTTGTCTCCATCCTGCGGGCCGGCCAAGGGCTCCTCGACGGCATGCTGGAGCTGATCCCATCAGCACGGGTGGGGCATATCGGCCTATATCGGGATCCCCATACCCTGATCCCCATCGAGTACTACTTCAAGGTGCCCACCGATATCGAAGATCGTGAGGTGCTGGTGGTGGATCCAATGTTGGCCACCGGCCATTCGGCAGCAGCGGCTGTAGCGCGCCTACGCCAAACCCGACCCCAGTCGATCCGCTTCATCTGCCTGGTGGCCGCCCCAGAAGGGATCCGGTATTTCCACGAACAGAACCCAGATGTGCCAATCTATACCGCTGCTGTAGACGATGGCCTAGACGAGCACGGCTACATCCTCCCCGGCCTGGGAGATGCAGGGGATCGCCTGTTCGGCACCCGCTGATGGGAGAGCATGACTCTAGTC
>NZ_JANSHQ010000425.1:0-2544 GCF_047461715.1 Synechococcus sp. R8-2
CTTCCCCGAAGGGAAGCGACTGATTCATTAATAGTAAGTATCACCACTGATTGTGGCAATACTTGGATACGATTAGCATCTTATGGTAATAATACAGGCCCGAGTCCATTGGCTACAGCACCTGATATGACCACTGCATTTGTACCTACCCCATCACAATGGGCAACCAAGACAATAGATTTAAGCCCGTATGCTTCTCAAACCGCCGCCGGAATCAGATTCCAATTGCGAAGTGGATGGGGAAATGTTACTTATCTGGATGATATAAACATTAGTGCTGCAACCAATACACCACCAAGCGCTTCTTTTAATGTTTCATCAACTAACATCTGTGCAGGGCAAAGTATTACATTTACCAATACATCTACCAATGCTACTTCCTATAGCTGGTCCTTCCCCGGCGGAACTCCTTCAACAAGTACAGCTGCCAGTCCTACTGTAACATTTAATTCAGCGGGGACATATACTGTAACATTAACAGCTAGCAATTTAAACGGAACAAACACGGCAACAGCCAGTATTGTGGTGAATCCTTTGCCCACACCTACTATAAGTGGTGGCGGTACTATTTGTCAGGGAAGCTCTGTAAATCTTACTGCTTCTGGTGGTAATAGTTTTACTTGGAATACAGGTGCTAATACTGCTTCCATCAATGTAAGCCCTGCATCCACTACTACCTATACCGTTACAGCCACAGCTACTAACGGATGTACAGCAACTGCGACTGCATCGGTTACAGTACTTAACTGTTCTTCGCTGGATGAAGTGATGAATACCTCCAACTTTTTGGTGTATCCCAATCCGGCTACTGATATGATTACCATTGCTCTGCAATTGGCTTCTGCCGAACCGTTGAAAGGAGAACTGATGACAACACTGGGTCAGGTGTTGCAGCAATTTACCATTGCTCCATCTCAGCAGCAAATAACTTTGATCACAGACGGATTGTCTTCTGGAATTTATCTTCTTAGAATATCTGACGGAAAACAAGCGATAACACAACGCATCATGGTTGTAAAATAAATCAGAAAGCCCCGGTTACGGGGCTTTTTTGTTTGTGTTTTCTTACTAGGATTAAGCAATGATAGTCTTTGAAAATTCTTCGCAGAATGTGCGTATCTCATTTCGAACCATACGAAATGCATGCATAATTTCTTCTTCACTTCCGGTTGCTTTGTCAGGATCAGAAAAACTATGATGTATGCGAATGGAATTACCTGGTATGTACGGACAGTTTTCTCTGGCATGATCACATACCGTGATGATGTAATCAAAGGGTATGTTTAAGTATTCATTTACATGGTTGCTGGTATGATGACTGATATCAATTCCATCTTCCTTCATGATTTGTATGGCTCTCGGATTTACGCCATGTATCTCAATACCGGCACTGTAAATATGAGCTTTACCTTGTAACAGATTTTCTAAATAACCATGTACCATTTGACTACGGCAGCTATTACCTGTACATAAAACCAAGATTTTTTTCATTTAATACCTCCAACTGTTAGCGATGGCTACCAACGATAACATGATGGGTACTTCTATGAGTACACCAACCACCGTGGCTAACGACGCACCTGAATTAAGACCAAAAAGTGATATGGCCACGGCAACTGCGAGTTCAAAAAAATTACTGGCACCAATCATCGCAGCCGGTGCACAAACCGGATGTGATAAACGGAGCAATTTTCCACCCAGCCAGGTTATAAAAAATATGAAGTAGGTTTGAATGGTCAGTGGTATGGCTATCAACAAAATGGTGTATGGATGATCCAGTATGTGTTCGCCCTGAAAGGCAAAGAGTAAAACCAGGGTTGAAAGCAATGCTAGTATGGAAACAGGACGAAGTGCCGGAAGAAATTTTTGTTCAAACCAATCCTTTCCTTTTCGTTGAGGCAATATCCGATTGGTCAGATAACCCGTAGTTAGCGGTATAACAACAAAAACAACCACCGAAGTAATCAGTACTTCATACGGTATCTGTATGTTGGTTACTCCCAGCAGCCATTTTACAATGGGTACAAATGCAACCGGCAGAATAAGATCGTTGACTGAAACTTGTATTAACGTATAATTGGCATCGCCTTTTACCAAATAACTCCACACAAACACCATGGCTGTGCAGGGTGCGGCACCCAGCAGAATGGCGCCTGCCAGGTACTGGTCTGCATCTTCCGGAGTGATCCAGGTAGCATACAGATTTTTAAAGAAAATCCATCCAAACAATGCCATGGTGAAAGGCTTGATCAGCCAGTTTACAGTAACTGTCAGCGCCAGCCCTTTCCAATTTTTTGAAACACCGCCTATCGATGAAAAATCAATCTGTACCATCATCGGGTAGATCATCATCCAAACCAACACTGCTACCGGAATGTTGATGGTATATATCTGCCAGCTTTCAAGCACCGAAACAGAATTCCCCAGTATTTTCCCAAGACCAATGCCTGCAGCAATGCATAGCGAGACCCAAACGGTAAGGTATTTTTCAAAAAACTTCATGGGTTGAAATTTAATTACAGCGTTTCCATTAATTCCACTTCC
>NZ_JANSHQ010000426.1:0-6564 GCF_047461715.1 Synechococcus sp. R8-2
TCGGAGCCGGGTAGTTTACCTCTGCTAAATACTGAACACCCCCCACAGTTCCTTTAGTTGAAGAGAGGGTCACCATCTTGAGTAGCAGGAGCTAGCCGCAATGATTCCCACCGTCAAAGACGTTTGTCAAATTCATCCTATGGCCTTGAACTACGCCATAGTTGAGCAAATTGAAAATCTGTCGAATGTTATCGAGCATACAGCAGAGGATGCCCGGGCATTCTTCGCCAAAAACCACATTACCCGCGGGATGGATCTGTTGCTGCGTCAGGGGCTCAAACGGCTGGCAGGTCGCTCCGACCAAGCGGTGTTTGAACTCAAACAGGCGATGGGGGGTGGTAAAACCCACTCCATGATTGCCCTAGGGTTGCTGGCGCGGGATGCCGCTTTGCGTGCCGAGGTTGTGCCAGACATCACTCAAGATGCTCCTTTTGCCGACGCTAAACTGGTTGCCATCAATGGACGCCTCAAGTTCGAGCAACGGTTTATTTGGGGAGAGATTGCCCGGCAACTGGGGAAAGAAGAGGCTTTTGTCAAATTTTGGCAGCACGGAGCAGATGCCCCCAGTGAGCAGGATTGGATTGATTTAATTGGAGATGAACCCACCCTCATTCTATTGGACGAGCTGCCGCCCTACTTCGACTACGCCATTACCCGCATGGTGGGCGGAGGTACATTGGCGCAAGTGACAACCTACGCCCTATCGAACCTGCTGAGTGCCGCCTTGAAGTTAAAGCGCTGCTGCATTGTCATTTCCAACCTATCCGGCAGCTACGAAGGAGCCTCACGGGAACTGCAAAAAGCAATCGGTAACTTCGCTCAAGAAACCAACCGCCAAGCGCGATCCATCACACCGGTAGACCTGGGCACATCGGAAATTTACGACATTCTCCGCAAGCGGCTATTTAGCTCCCTGCCCAATGTACAAACCATTGATGCAGTTGCTTCTGCCTACGCAAAAGTGCTGGGAGATGCAGCCAGAGCCAAATCAATTGCCAAAACTGCCGAACAAATTGCCGCCGAAATTCATGCTTCTTACCCTTTCCATCCTTCGGTTAAGCACATCATTGCCCTATTTAAGGAAAACGAAAGCTACCGTCAAACTCGCGGCTTGATGCAGTTTGTTTCAAAAATAATCCAGTCGGTATGGGAGCGTCCCAGCAACGATGTCTACCTGATCGGTTGCCAGCATCTGAACCTCAACATCCCAGATGTGCGGGAAGAGATCAACAAAATCAGCAATCTACAGGGAGCGATTGCCCACGATATTGCGGCCAATGGCACTGCTGTCGCTGAACTGGTGGATCAAAAACTGGGCCATGATGCTGCCAGTCAGATTGCTGCCCTGCTGTTGACTGCCTCTCTGTCTGAATCAGTTGATGCCGTGAAAGGCTTTACCGAGGGGCAATTTTTGGAATACCTAGTAGCTCCTCAGCGGAATGTCAGCGAATTTCAGGATGCTTTTCAAGCGTTCCGTGCCAACGCCTGGTACCTGCACCGCAAAGAAAACGATGCTTGGTACTTTTCCAACATCGAGAACCTGCGTAAGCGCATTGATAGCCGTGCCCGCAACGCTCCCCAGCCGAAAATTGATGCGGAAATGAAGCGGCGGCTGGAAGAAATTTTCCGACCCCAACGGCGGATTGCCTATCAAGAGGTGCAAGCCCTGCCCAAAATTGATGAGATTCGCCTCAATGGCCCGCGGGTGTGCCTGGTACTCAGCCCAGACAGCAAAACACCCCCAGAAGAGGCCCAGCAGTTTTGGGAAAGTGTTCCCGAGAAGAACAACTTTTGTGTGGTTACCGGAGATGGCTCCAATCTGGCCAGCCTAGAAGACAAAACCCGTCGTTTGTGGGCCGTTGCCCGAGTACTGGAAGAAACCGGTGGAGACAAATCCCCCCACAAAGCAGAACTGGAGGAAGAGGCCGAACAAGCCGCCTACGACTTTAACGCCACTGTGGTCAGCCTGTTCAATCGGGTCTATTACCCCATCAAGGGCAAACTGACTCCTACCAAGCTCTCCATGACCTTTACGGGCAATACCTTCCATGCTGAAGAGCAGATCGAAAAAGCCCTATCCGATGTCGGTGCATCCAAGCTGTATGTCGATGTGGAAGCCAATGCCGAGGCGTTGCTGTCGCGAGCAGAAGACCTGTTGTGGCCGGCAGGGGGAGAGCGGCGTATCCCTTGGCGAGACGTGGTTTCCCGCACCATCACCAACGAGCGCTGGCCCTGGTTGCCCCCCAAAGGAATGGATACCCTGCGGCAGATAGCCGTCAGCCAAGGTCGCTGGCGGTACACCGAAGATGGATACATCGAAAAGGGGCCCTTTCCGCCCCCCCGCACATCCGTAGCCATCACCCAGCGAGAATACGATGACCGCACCGGTACGGCTACCTTGGAAATTCTGCCTCGAGATGCGGGCAAAAATGGCCGTGTTCACTACAGCTACACGCCCAATGTGGATGCCAACAGCCCTGTGGTGCCCGATACGATCTGGACAACCGATGCCACTGCCCTGTGGTTTGTCGCCATTGACCCGGATGGCCGGCACGAGACAGGGGATGTCTATGCTTGGAAGAATACGCTGACCCTCACCCACCAGCCTCGTATTGGCGGCGGCAAGCGCACCGTAGAGCTAACCGTGAAACCCCGTGGTCAAATTCGCTGGAACACCACGGGCATTAACCCACGGGAAGGCACCCTCTACACTGGCCCCATCGAACTAGAGGGATCAGAAGCCGTTACCATCTATGCCTACGCCGAAGATCAAGGGGTGAGCACCACTCGCAACTTCACGATCCCGGCGCTCGACCAAAAAGGGCCGGTGATTGACAAAAACAAACCGGCTAAGCTGCACAAGCGCCTCAACCTGCAAGGAAATAAGGCGAGTTATACGGCCATCAATCAGAGCAAGGCTTTGGGTGTGCAACTGGCGGGTGGGATCTCCCTAACCGTGGGGGAAGGGAACCGAGCCATCACCACCCGGTTTGGAAGCGATATGGTGGTAAAAGCGGAAGACATTGAGCAGTTTATTGCGATAGCACGTCAGGCTTTGGGCAATGAGACGGCAGAGGTGAGTCTGCGCTTGGACGACCTACACTTCAGCAGCGGCCACGATTTGGAAGTCTTTTTGCATCGGTTGGAAATCAATCCTGAGCCGGGAGAGGTAGAGCAGTGAGCGATAAAAAATGGGAGACGGTGGGGTTCGGCTGTCCCAAAACCGTTGATCCCCACCACTTTGTGGTCGAAATACCTGCCGGCAGAACCGCTCCTGTGCTGATTTACGAAGTCTATGGCATCAAGGCGGGCATCAACGGACAGCCGGACATTGCGGAGCGCTGTGTTCTCAGCCGGTCTATCTGGAGCCAGATTGCTGAGGATCTCAAACAAGAGTTTAATGACCGCCTGCGGGCGAAAAAAATGAATCCGAGCCGTTGGACAACTGGCCGCAACCTCGTAGAACGTCTGCTGGGGAAGGAATTGCTGGTGCTGGCTTGGGCAGTAGAACGGGCCAAACCGGAGGCGATCCCCAATGCCATTCGCAACTGGAGAGGGCTGCGTCCAGAAGAGCGCTGGTGGCTTTACACCATGACAGCAGCGGCGACAGGGGGTGTCGATCACGGGAATATCGGTTGGCGCAAAGCCCTGCGCTATGCCCTCACAGAAAATCCCTTGACGGAACTGAGTGTGCCCACTCCGGTCAAGCGCCCATACCAGCCAGCTTGTTCCGATAGCTTGCGTAGCGAAGCCGTAGAAGCCGATCAACTCAGCCTGTTATCCTGCTTGCAAGAAGATCCCTCGCCCTTTTGGGATAGTGAAGCAACCATTGGCACGACAAAGCTAAGAGATTAAGTTTTACTAGATAAAACCGCCTATTTGGGAGAATGCAAATGATGACAGAACTGCTGGAGAAAGCGATTAGCAAGTTAAAAGCTCTACCCACAGAGGAGCAAAATGCAATTGCCAGCCTGATTCTTGATGAGCTAGAAGACGATCAGCGATGGGAAGAATCCTTTGCTTCTTCAGCGGATATGTTAGCAAAACTCGGTGCCAAGGCAATAGCCGAGTATCAAGCAGGCAAGACGGAAGAATTAAACCCCGAAACACTGTGAAATCTCGCACCACTGCCCAGTTTCGCAAGTTGTTTAACGCTCTTCCAGAGTCCATTCCAGATTTGGACAAGCTAGACTTACAAAGGACGCTAATCCCGATCAAAAGTCAATATAATCCGCTTCTCTTGTGCAGCTCTAGCCAAGACCTCGAAATCTTTAGTACCTGGAGCTTCCTCTGAGAGCGATGCCACATCTAAGCCAGCATCTCGCAATAGACAGATACTTAAGCGTGGAAAATTTTCATTGACGAGAAATTGCATCAACTGACTTTATCTGAAAAACTGTAGAAGTTCATTTCACGCATACATTCTTGGATATAGCTAAACATAGCCCTAAGTGCTTCTGGAGTCAGCGTAGGGTAGTTTTCCAAAATCTGCTTTTCCGTCCAGCCTGCCGAAAATAGCCCCAAAATAAATTCCACCGATAGGCGACTTCCTCTGAAAACTGGCTTACCCAGGAGAATATCGGGATCCGAATGAATATAGTCTTCCCAGTTCACGGCTTAGGGCCCTAAGAGCTACCATGATCGATGGTATCGCCGGAGATCTCCCTTGTCCATCATCCCCCTTGCTTGGAAAGATAAGCCGAGTTTGATCGAGCGGCTCTTGCCTGCCCAAAAAATCAGCGCCGAAGCGCAAAAGGAACGCAAAGCTGGGGCTGGCCAAACCCTCACGGCGTTGGGGAGCTATTGGAAAGGGCGCAAACCTCTGATCCTGGCCAAAGCTTGCGTATTGGGGGCATTGCTACCTGCAACGGATAACCCCGAAGCCGATCTGGAAGTGTTTGAGTTGCTGATGGGCATTGCTGACAGCAGTTTGGAACGCCGTCTGAAATCGCAACGGGATAAACCCAAATTGGCACAAGGCTCTTACCTCGAAAAACTGGAACTCTGCAAACGCCCAGAAGAATGCGACGATGCCACCCTCTACGGCCCCATTTGGGATCGGGTGAACCAACATTTGGGGACAAATGCCCACAGCTTTCCGGAATTGGTGGAGCAACTGGGGATTTTGCGGTTTGGGCATCGCCCACGAGTGGGGGATACTTTTTGCGGCAGCGGTCAAATTCCCTTTGAGGCGGCAAGGCTGGGATGCGATGTCTATGCCAGCGACCTCAATCCCATTGCCTGTATGCTCACTTGGGGAGCGCTGAATATCGTGGGAGCCGATGAAGCCACCCGTCGGGAAATTGAAGCAGCCCAAAAAGCAGTGGCTGAGGCGGTGGATCGGGAAATTACTGCTCTAGGCATTGAGCATGATGAGCACGGCAACCGCGCCAAAGCCTACCTATACTGCCTAGAAACCCGTTGCCCCCACACCGGCTGGATGGTGCCAATGGCTCCCAGTTGGGTAATTAGCAAAACCCGCAATGTGGTGGCGAAGTTAATCCCCAATTACGACCAAAAACGTTTTGAAATTGAAATTGTATCCGGGGTCAGCGAAGCGGAAATGAAAGCCGCTGCCAAGGGCACCGTTCAGGATGGCGATTTGGTTTACGTTCTGGATGGAGAAGAGTACCGCACGCCTATTAAAACCATCCGAGGCGATTACCGCCTTCCCGATGGCACCACCGGCAATAAACTGCGCCGTTGGGAAAAGCACGATTTTATGCCTCGCCCCGACGACATTTTTCAGGAACGGCTGTATTGTGTGTACTGGATGACTTGTGAATCTCTGGTTAAATCTCGCCCCAAGACTTTTTTCGCCAGCGTTACCCCCGCCGACCTAGAACGAGAGCGCAAAGTAGAGCAAATCGTTAGAGAAAACCTCGCCGCTTGGCAAGAAGCTGGTTTAGTACCCGATATGCCGATTGAACCTGGAGAAAAAACCGATGAGCCGATTCGTACGCGGGGCTGGACTTATTGGCATCATTTGTTTAACGCACGGCAACTACTCAGCCTCTCATTATTTAGAAAATACTCTTACACTGAAATTTCAGTAATTAAAGTTTCGGAGTTACTCAATTACTATTCTCGCCTGTGTGCAATAAAATCTGGAGGGGCTGGGTCACGATCAGAAGAAATATGGATTGGTGGAGTATTTACAAATCAGGCATTAAATACCTTTTTTAATTATGGATGTCGATCTGTTTGGTTCACACCAAGCAAGAGAATAAGTTTTTACCCACTTGCAAAGGTTCATTTATCTATAGCCTGTCAGTGTGCTTCTGATAATAGATGTAAGAACGATATTTTCATCACCGATCCACCGTATGCCGATGCAATTCATTACCACGAGATCACCGAGTTTTTTATTGCGTGGTTGCGCAAGAATCCCCCCAAGGAGTTTGCCGATTGGGTGTGGGACAGTCGGCGGGCGTTGGCCATTCAGGGCAAAGGCGAAAAGTTTCGGCAGGACATGATTGCCGCCTATACTGCCTTGGCAAACCACATGCCCGACAACGGCTTGCAAATTGTGATGTTCACCCATCAGGATGCGGAAGTATGGTC
>NZ_JANSHQ010000427.1:0-3615 GCF_047461715.1 Synechococcus sp. R8-2
ACTAGATTGAGACACTCCCCAAGCATTCCACGTTGCTGCCCCTACTCCCAGCCTCGGTGCCAGAGGGAGAGGGGAGCTAGACGAAAATGTTTCATTCCCGTTTAACGAACCAGATCGAGTGTCACCGAACCAGATCGAGGAGCCAAGCAAAGTAGAAGCGGCTGCGAATGGTTTGTCGCTGCTGCACTTTCCAGCCCCATTCGGTTAATTGGCTCACCAAGGTCGCCTCTCGGTGTTGATAGGCGCGGGTGGTTTTGCTGGGGCCGGGGAAGAACTCTCCCACTTTCTTCAGCAGCGTCAGCCAGGGGGTTTTGGGGGCAAAACTGAAGATCAGGCGGGACCGAGCCAGGCGGGTCAGGTGCTTTAGCATGCGCAGGGCCTCGGCTTCGGGGTAGTGGATCATCACATCAAGGCAGATGACGACATCGTATTCCCCCGTCAATTCCTCCAGATCCGAGACCCAAAAGTGTGGGTTGTCTGTGGATCCCAACTCCATTTGCTGGCGGCGGCGTGCTTCGTTCACCATTTGTTCCGAGATGTCGCTGGCGAACACCTGCGCCCCTCTGGTGGCCAAGGGCAAACTGAGGCTGCCCACCCCGCATCCGGCATCACAAATGCGTAAACCCGAGGGATCCCCCAACCACTGCAACACCGTCTCTACTGTGCGAGCATGGCCAAGGCGGATGTCTTTTTGGACGAAATTGACTTCTTCTTCACCATAAATGCGCCGCCAGCGCTCGAAGCCAACGGAGTTGAAGTAATCGCGGACAATGGTTTTCTCTTGCATAGAACTTCCAGCTAGGGATCCGGCGAGAGAAAAAGATGAACGCTCTGCTTTTCTTCGCCAACGCGCATTCCATTCTACCCCGAGGCCCCGTAACCCTCTGCATCGTTGCCCTAGGATTGTATTAGAATTAACTCGCATGCCTTGGATGTTGCCCCATGACCGAAGCTGAGATTGCCCGAGCGTTGCAGGCTCGGTTGGCTGCCCCGGTCAAAATCGCGGTCAAACGCCGCCAAGGTCATCTGCATGTTCTTCTGAATCGGCCCCCCCTGGCTCGAGTGGACTACCCCCATCTCACGGAACGGGTGCGGGTGGAGCTCAGGGCGTTGGGCTTGCCCGGCTTAGAGCAGGTCACGGTGTACGGGCGTGAGTCGGGACATTCTGAATACGAGTGGGAGCAAACGGCCCCCTTGTTGAACCCGCTGCTGGCCTCAGAAGAAACCACAGTTCTGTTGGAAAAAAAAGGCGATCGCCTACTGCAGGATCTGACAGTTGTTGCCCCGGATTCGGTCAACTCAAAGCCTGAACCTGCGCCGGAGAATCCTGTCGGGAAAACCGACATAGGCAGCAGGTCCCGCATCTCCTGGGTGTGGCTGGGGGGAGCTGTACTGATTGTTGGAATTGGGGTGATTCTTTTGCTGGTTGCCCTTCTCTGAAAGAGCTGGGTAAAGGTTCTTGTTCTTGTCTTGGGAAAAGCCTCAGGGAGCGTTGCCGAGAGTCGCCGATGAACTTTGAGGATGCCGGGATCCGGTCAATTGGGCTTTTTGCAAGGCATCCTGCAGCATCCGCTCCACCAACTCGGTGAACGTCCACCCCAGAGCTGCCGCCGCATCGGGACAGAGGGAAGTGGGGGTCATGCCGGGCAGTGTATTCACCTCCAACACCCAAGGATTTTCCTCGGGATCCACCCGCAGATCCACCCGCGCCAAGCCTTCGCACCCCAACGCCTGGTAGGCCTTCAGACCTGCAGCCTCACAGCGGGCCAACCCTGCCGGGCTGAGGGAACAGGGGATCAAATGCCGCGAGCCACCGGGTGCGTACTTGGCTTCGTAGTCGTAGAAGTCGCCTTGGGCGGGGATGATCTCAATGGCCGGAAGAACTTGGCCGGACAAGATCGAGAGGGTGATCTCCTTTCCGGGAACATAGCGCTCCAGAAAAATCCGCGACGAGACTGAGCGGGCCAACTCCAGCCCCTGAGCAAATGACCTCTCATCCCGGACAATGCTGATGCCCACCGTCGAGCCGTTGTTGCTGGGCTTAATCACCAGTGGGGATCCCAACTCTGCCGCACAGTCAGCCCAAGTGAGGGGGCTTTGGTCGTCCCAAACCTGCCAATCGGGGGTAGGGATCCCCGCGGCGCGAAAGATCTGCTTGGAGACCAGCTTATCCATGGCCAGAGCACTGGCCAGCGGCCCGGATCCCTGGTAGGGCAGGCCCAGCCAGTCCAGCATTCCCTGTACCACCCCATCCTCGCCACCAGGGCCATGCAAGGCAATCCAAACGAAGTCGCAGCCGGCTTGCCGTTCCTGCCAAAGGCGCAGAGGCAGATCCTCATCTGGGTCGATTACCTTGACCCGATGGCCCAGGTCCTCCAAAGCCCGTTTGCAGGCTTTACCCGTTACCCAAGAGACTTGACGTTCTGCCGAACGCCCCCCCGCCAAGACAACAATGTTCATGGCCTAACCCCAAAGCACTCCCCACCCTCAACAACCGGCACCAAGATACCAGCATACCTTCACCCTACCCTACGAAGGGGGCCGTCGGCGGCGCAAGAACTCGGGAATATCTAAGCCTCCAGACATCGGCGGCTCAGGCTCCGGAGGCTGTCGAGGCGGCAGCCCAGAGCCCGTGGGAGTGGGCTTAGGAACCCCCGACTTGTTGGAGGCAGAAACTTTGGTTGCAGCAGGGATGGCGGCTGGACGGGCTTTCTCTTGGAAACCGGTGGCGATGACCGTGATGCGCACTTCCCCCTGCATGCGCTCGTCTTGGACGGTGCCGAAGATGATGTTGGCCTCGGGATCCACTGCCTCGGCGATGATCTCGGCAGCCACCGTGACCTCATGCAAGGACAAATCCGGCCCACCGGTAATGTTGAAGAGGACACCTTTAGCCCCTTCGATGGAGGTTTCCAAAAGCGGCGAAGATACAGCGGTAATGGCGGCTTCGCGGGCGCGGGACTTGCCGGATCCCATGCCAATTCCCATCAAGGCAGAGCCGGCATCGGCCATCACGCTGCGCACATCGGCAAAATCCACATTGATCATGCCGGGAATGAGAATGATATCCGAGATGCCCTGCACCCCCTGCCGCAGCACATCATCCGCAACGCGAAAAGCCTCTTGGACAGGGGTTTGCTCGGAGATCACCGAAAGCAACTTGTCATTGGGAATTACAATCAGGGTATCAACTGCCTCCCGCAGCGCTTGGATCCCTTCCTCGGCCTGCTTGCTGCGGCGTTTGCCCTCAAAGGAAAAAGGCCGTGTCACCACTCCCACCGTCAGGGCACCACTGGCTTTGGCAATTTGGGCGATGACGGGTGCTCCACCCGTGCCCGTGCCTCCCCCCATGCCGGCGGCAATGAAGACCAGATCTGCCCCTTTGATGGCTGCCGATATTTCTTCGCTGGATTCCTCTGCAGCTTTCTGGCCAATGGCCGGGTTACCACCTGCACCCAAGCCTCGAGTCAGCTTCTGCCCAATTTGCAAGCGGTTCACTGCCGAGGACTGGGCAAGGGCCTGCGCATCGGTGTTGACGCTCCAAAACTCGACGCCCACAAGGTTGCTGGCCGCCATCCGACTGACCGCGTTGCCACCCCCACCCCCCACGCCTAC
>NZ_JANSHQ010000428.1:0-3560 GCF_047461715.1 Synechococcus sp. R8-2
CTGGGGATGGTGGCCCTGCTGCTGCTGGTGATCTGGAATTGGACGGATCCCTTGCCGCCGGCGTGGGATGAGGCGCAGCATTTGTTGCAGGCGCAGGCGTTTGGGCTTCACCTGCAGCGGTTTCGCTGGGATGGGCTGTGGGGGCAGCAGTTTTTGCATTTGAACCAGCGCTACCCCCCTTTGGCCTATTGGCTGGGGATCCCCTTGGCGGCTCTGCATCCCTTCAGCCGGGCGGACGGGCAGTTGCTCAACTTGGTGTTGCTGGGGGTGCTGGTTCTGGCAACGCAGCGGCTGGGACAGCGGGTCTATCGCTCTGGGGAAGTGGGCTGGCTGGCGGCGGCGCTGCTGCTCCTCTATCCGGGGATCACGGCTTTGGCCCACGTGTACATGTTGGAGTTGCCGCTGGTGGTGGCGGTGACGCTGGCGTTTTGGGCGCTGTGGGCCTATGGGGAGAAGCCTTCCTGGTGGGGGGCGGTGGGGGTGGGGGCGGGGGTGGCGGCGGTGCTGCTCACCAAGTGGACAGGGGTGCTGTTTTTGCTGCTGCCTTTGGTGGGAGTTGCAGGTCAGGCCCTCTGGCGCTCTGGGAAAGCGGTGGGGTGGTGGAAAGGGATCCCTTGGCCGGCGCGGCTGGCCCACTTGGCCTTGGGGATGGGTGTGATGCTGCTTTTGTGCTGGCCCTGGTATGGGGCCAATTGGCTGTTTGTGCTCAGCAATGGCTGGGCTTACGCCGAGACTGCCCACTACTACATCACTTGCCCAGCGGGATCCCTGTGCTGGTGGACTGCCTACTTGCGCCTTTTGCCCCTGCAGATGAGCCCTTTTTTGTGTGGGTTGCCGCTGCTGAGCGGGTGGGGATCCCTGGACAGGCGAGAGGCAGTCTTGTGGGCCACCTACGGTTCCGGCTACCTTCTCTACACCCTGGTGGACATCAAAGATGTGCGCTTCACCCTACCCCTGCTGCCTCTCTTGGCCGTGTTATCAGCAGGCGGGATCCAAAAGGCTTGCCGGTGGTTGGAGGAACGCTGGGGTGCGTGGGCTTTGCAAAGGGGAGTCTGTGCAGGGCTAGTTCTGGGCTGCTTGGCCTTGGCCAATTTGGGTCGGCCCCTCACCCCAGGGGTGGCCCCTCTGTGGACGGGGATCCAGATGCGCTGGCAGGGGAAGCACCCCACACAGGAGCTGACCCAGTGGATCCAATCCTTGATCCAGCCAGGCTTGACCACCACGTTGGGAGTTCTCCCCAATACAGAGCTGATCTCTTCCGAAACCCTCACCTACTTAGCAGCTCTCCAGCGCTGGCCGGTCACGTTCCGCGCTGCCGGGCAAACCCCCTGGCCGGAGCTGGAGCTATCCTTGCTGGATGGGTTTGTGGATGCCGAAGGGGAACAGGGGATTATCGGCCCTTATGGCCCGACTAAGGAGCAGATCCGGCAGCACCTGCGCAGCAGCCCAGACTGGCGACAAGATCCGGCGGTGGAGTTGCCTACGGTGGGTCGGCCGCACACTTACTTCCCTCGCATGCCAAGAGTGACGGTGCAGAAGTGGCCTCTGGAAGCTGGGGAGGTGGAGCTGGTGGAGGTTGAGACGCTGTCGGAGCTGGGGATCCCGGCCTGGAAGTTGCGCTGGCAAGGCCCAGCTCAGAACTTGGCCCAGACGCTGGTTTGGGCGCGGCTGGAAGATGGGCAAGGACGGGTTTTGGAGAAGCGGGCCTGGGTGCTGGGGCAGAATCGCCTGCAGCTCAACTCAACAGGCGGCTGGCTGGTGGAAGAGATCTTGACGCTGCCCACAACCGACTTCCCAAGAGGTGGCCTTCTCCACCTGGAATGGCAGTCGCCCAAAGGGATCCGCCATTCCCTACACCAATCCTGGAGAGGATCCCTGTCGAGCTTCCCGAAGGAAGGCCCCTTCCTTGTAACGGATCCCTTGTTTCCTCTCCGCAGGGCGGCCAGAGCTGCCGCTGTTGGGGATCTGCAGGCCCTCTCCCTTTACCTCAATGCCTGGACAACCCTGCAATACCCGACTTTTTTGACGGATCCAGATCGCATCCTGGTACGGCAACTGCTGGAGGGGGAACGGCAACAGGCTGCTGCCCAAGGCCAACCGAGCCAGCAAATCCAAAGCCACTACCAACTGGGCTTAATGTTGGCGGCGCTGTTACAACCAGAAGCAGCTCAGTTGCATTTTCAACAGATCGTCGAGCTGGATCCGGAAGACGAGTGGGCGCGGGCTTACCTGGGGTTTTTGCGAGTATTGTTCACTCACGACTTTGAGGGGATCCGGGGGTTGCGACAAGAGCTCTCGGCTGTGCTTCAGCCTCTTTGCCGGAAAGCGGATTTGGATTGGGATTTGAATTGGATTTGTGCTGCTCTTTAGCCACAAAGTCCAGCTCCATTTGAGAAACCTGGGAAAGAAGAAAGTCGGCAAAAGCTTTGGCCACCACCGAAAGACGCTTAGAGCGCAAATAGACCAAATACCAGAACCCCCGAATGGGAAACTCTTCCACATCCAAAATAGCCAGATGATGCTGCCACCCCCCCAAGGCCAACACATGCTGAGACAAAACCGAAATGCCCAATCCACCCAAAATCCCTTGGCGGATAGCTTCGCTGCTGCCTATCTCCATGCGAATGTTGAGCTTTAGGTTATGCTTCTCAAAAAGCCGCTCTACAGCCATGCGGGTGCCGGAGCCGGGTTCACGGGCTAAAAAAGGTTCTTGGGCAATGCGCGCCAGAGGGATCCGCTTTTGGCCCACCAGCGGATGATGAATGGGGGCCATCACCACCAAGGGATTTTCCAGAAAAGGTTGCGCCACCACGTCCAGATCTTCTGGCGGCATCCCCATCACGTAGAGATCGTCCATGTTGTTGCTCATCCGCTCCAAAACCTGCTGGCGGTTGAGCACCTTAAGAGCTACGTCAATGCCGGGATACTGCTGACAAAATGGCCCCAGCAGACGGGGTATAAAGTATTTGGCAGTGGTGACCACTCCAATGCTCAGCCGTCCCTGCTTTAGCCCCTTCAGGTCGGCAAGGGTCATCTCGAATTGATTCAATTGTTCAAAAATCTTCTCGCAGGTTTGGTGTAAAGCTTGCCCCGCTTCGGTGAGATACAGCCGCTTGCCCACCTGTTCAAACAACGGTAACCCCACGGCTTTGCTCAATTGCTTGATCTGCATGGAAATCGTGGGCTGGGTCAGGTAGAGCTCTTCGGCAGCGCGGGTAAAGCTCAGGTGGCGGGCGGCAACCTCGAAGATTTGCAGTTGATGCAGGGTAATGGCCTTCATGGACAATCAAGAAAAGTTAAAGGTTTACTACTAAATCATAAGCGCTAATCTATGCCTTTTGGCGAGATCCCTAGGAGAACCTGGCTGACGGTCACAGTGGCGGAAGGGGCAAAACCGAAGAGCAACCCCCTACCACTCGGACTTAAGGTAGAGATCGACCAAGGGATTGCGCCGGTGTGGGCACAGGCGGCTGTTTTTTTCCAATAGCCGCTCTCTGGGCAGGAGAAGAGTACGATCGCAGACATTCTCGTGGAGGTTGAGAGCATGCCTCTAACCCCCA
>NZ_JANSHQ010000429.1:0-1060 GCF_047461715.1 Synechococcus sp. R8-2
CAATACGCTTTTTCGCAGTGGCGGTGACGGTTGAACTGGGGGGATCCTACGCTGGATCTCATGTCTCTGGGCTGAGAAATGCAACTATAATTAAGTTATGATAAGGGGCTCACGCTCTCCGTGTGACCCCTCCGCTGCTACTTCAGCCTTTCCCTATGGGGCATGGGCAGGAGGTCCGGTTGAGGAAGAGGTCAATGTATGATTTCCTCTGACTGCTGTAAGGCGTTGAGCAGGCGCGAAGTTACCGTTGGGGAACACTTAAGCTTAACTTGCTCCACATCACTGACCATTCCTCTCTCAGCCCACTGAACTGCCTACCCCTGTCGCTACATCAGCAACACCCTACATGTCTAACTACGAACCTGAACTCAACGACATTTTGTTGGATGGCCCCGCCGATCTCCTCGAGGCTGCCGAAGAAGCAGAGGTGGATCTGGCCGATGGCGAGTTTCTGGAAGAGGAGCCGACCCGCCGCTCCACTGATCTGGTGCGCCTCTATTTACAGGAGATTGGTCGTGTTCCTCTTTTGGGGCGCGATGAAGAGGTGGCCCTGGCCCAAAAAGTCCAAGACTACATGAAGCTCTTGGATTTGCGCCTGCGCCTGCAGAAAGAGTTGGGACGGGATCCCACTCTTGCGGAATGGGTGGCCAAGGCCAACCAGTACCCCGAGTGGGCGCAACTGACCCCTGAAAAGCTGCAGCAGATTCAGCGGATTGGCAAGCGTGCCAAAGAACACATGATCAAGGCCAACCTGCGCCTGGTGGTGTCGGTGGCGAAAAAGTACCAAAACCGCGGCTTGGAGCTGTTGGATCTGATCCAAGAGGGTACGCTGGGCCTGGAGCGAGCGGTGGAAAAGTTCGACCCGAAAAAGGGCTACCGCTTCAGCACCTACGCCTACTGGTGGATCCGGCAGGGCATTACCCGCGCCATTGCCACCCAAAGCCGTACCATTCGCCTGCCCGTCCACATCACCGAGAAGCTGAACAAGATCAAAAAAGCGCAGCGCAAGCTCTCCCAGGAAAAGGGCCGTACTCCCACCATCGAAGACATCGCCTCCGAG
>NZ_JANSHQ010000430.1:0-2931 GCF_047461715.1 Synechococcus sp. R8-2
CCCCTCTCCCCCTGGGAGAGGGGCTGGGGGGTGAGGGCTAGGCGGCGCTCTCTAGGCTCACCTGGAACACTTCGCTGAAGGCTTTTTCCACCTTGTAGCCGGAGTCGATGGTTTCCAAGGGATCCTTGCGCAGGCGGTGACGCAAACACAGGCTGATCACCCGACGGATATCGGCGACGGTGACCTCGCTCCGCCCTTCCAAAGCCGCCAGGGCCTTGGCAGCCCGGTTGGTGACAATGTCTCCGCGCAGCCCATCCACCTCCAAAGCCGCACATACTCCGGAGATCTTCAAGCGCAAATCGGGATCCACTGCCACGTTGGGCAAAAGATGTTGGGCTTTTTCGATGCGCTCCCGCAGGCGCTGCTGGGAATCGGCATACTTGGCCAAAAAAGCCTGGGGATCGGCGTCGAACTGGCTGCGCTCCTCCACGATCCGCACCCGCAGGGCGGCATCTCGCACCGTTTCGATCTGGACGAACATGCCAAAGCGATCCAGCAGTTGAGGCCGCAATTCCCCCTCTTCCGGGTTGCCGGATCCCACCAGCACAAACCGAGCCGGATGACGAATGGAAATGCCCTCCCGTTCCACGGTGTTCCAGCCTGAGGCCGCCGCATCCAGCAACACATCCACCAAGTGGTCATCCAGCAAGTTGACTTCATCCACGTAAAGGATGCCTCGATTGGCCTTGGCTAGTAGCCCTGGCTCAAAAGCCTTCACCCCCTGAGCTAAGGCCCGCTCAATGTCGAGAGTGCCACACACCCGGTCTTCCGTTGCCCCCAAGGGCAGATCCACCATCGGCACCTGGATCCAAGTGCTTTCCAGCGTTTCTCCCGCCTGCAGGCGCTCCCACACTTGATCGCTCATCAAGTCCCGCTGCCGCGGGTGGCTGTTGAAGGGATCCCCTTTCACCACCTCGATCCGGGGCAGCAGGTCGGCCAAAGCGCGAATGGTGGTGGATTTGCCCGTGCCGCGATCCCCCATGATCAGCACCCCGCCAATGCGCGGGTCGATCACGTTGAGGAGCAAGGCCAATTTCATCTCCTCTTGGCCGACGATGGCCGTAAACGGGAAAACCGGGCGACGTTCCAAATGCATAGGGGCAATAACCAACAATTCATCCCCATTATCCCAGAGGCCACTCCCTTCTGGGTGTCAGATAGGCTGGAAAGGGACTGGAACTGGAACCTAAAGACCAGTTTTCGGTCAAATGGAAAAGCAAGCTCAGTTGTCAGCGTGGACGACGCCCTGGGCTTTCACAGAGAGGAGCAGATAGGATCGAAGCCCGCGGGGTTCATCAGAGTGTTGAACCGGCGTGGGGCCGAAAGCTCACAAAAACCATAGGCAACCTGAGCAACAGTTGGCGGGTGGGGAGACATCAGCGGTGTCAGGCAAAGCAAGTCGGAGATGGTGGACGGCATTTCCAATCCAAAGCGTGGTCCAAAAAGGGCTGGTGGGTTTGATCTGGGTTTGCACTTGGATCCCTGTGCTGACTGTTTCTCTGGCCGTGGCCCAAACCCCCACCACCTCTGTGGTGTTGAGCGATGAGCAGGTAACAATGTACGCCCGTATCGTCTTGGAGATGGAGCCCCACCGGCAAGAGGCCCAAAAGCGCTCCCAAGCCACAAACGACCCAGCCAGCAAAGATCAAATCCGGCGAGAATTCATCCGCACCGCGACCGAGATCATCACTCGCCACGGTATGACTGTGCCTGACTACAACCGCATTACACTCTTGATCCGCTCCGAAGAGGGCAAAGCTTTGCAACAGCGCATTGAGGCCGAAATTCTCCGCCTGCAAAGCGAGGATCCCCAACCGCCAGTCCGATAAAAGTGACTGGTAAAAGTGACTGGGGCCGGAGAATGAAGATAGGCTGGAAGCGAACGTTGGTGTTCATCCAGGCGAGCGGGGGAAAAAGATGAACGAGCCCATGTCGCCGTCAGTACGGGCGGCTATCGAGCGGATGAAGTCTCGTTTGCGCATGACTCGTCGCTTTGGGTTTTGGTTCCAGGCAATCTTGGGGGCGACGGCGCTGCTGCTGTGGTTTGGCTTTTTAATCGGCCAAAATACCGTCTATCGAGATGACTCGCTGGGGGCTGTCATCGCCTTCTGGTTCACCTTGTTTACATTGCTCACCCTGGCAGCCGGTCTATTTTTCAACTGGCGCTACTTGCTCCACGCGGAGCGCCGCTCAGCCTCTGCTGATGCCCTAAGCCAATTGGATTTGCCCAAGCAGTTGCAGTTGGTCACCTATGTCAGCCTCATTGGGGCCTTCCTTGCTTTGATTGGTATGGAAGCCCAAGTGGGCGAGCTGTTGGCGCGCATGTTTTCCCGCACCCAGGCCAACCAGGTAACAGGAGTGCTGCTGCTGGCCGCCAATATCAATGTGACGTTTGCCCACTTCGTCTGCTTGGCAGGGGTTCTCTGGATTACCGGTGTCCTCGACCGCGAGCCCTAGCGCCGGATCCCTGGCCCAGTTTTGGGAGTCATTGGCATTTACGTTTTTGACCAGTGACAAGACGGCTTGTCGCTTTTGCCGGGGTATAGCAACAAACCCCCCAACCTGGGAGAGGAGCTGGGGGGAAGCACCTCGGCTCTGCCTGAGTTTCCTCCGGACAAGACCTCAGCAGGAGCGATGGCTTCACTTGAAGCCCACTGCCGCTTGCCAGACAAAGGCCAGCAGGAAAAACAGAACAGGGATGATCGGCAAAATGTCGATCAGCGGGTCAAACAATTCATAGCCTTCCGGCAAACTGGCCAGGAGCATCATCGCTGACATGGCAACAAACCTCAGGGGAAAACGCGGCTGAAGGAACTGCTTTTTTCAGAATCGAAATAGAGTGTAACATCACCAAGCAGGGATCCCGGCCAAGTTCAAGAAACTTGACATACCCCCCTGCCTACAGGCAAGGGATTCTGGTTCCTGGTTCTG
>NZ_JANSHQ010000431.1:0-2852 GCF_047461715.1 Synechococcus sp. R8-2
TTGCCGTGGGCATGGCCACCAACATCCCGCCCCACAACTTGGGCGAATTGGTGGACGGCCTGATCGCCCTCATCCACAACCCCAACCTGACCAGCCTGGAGTTGATGCAGTGGATCCCGGCTCCTGACTTTCCCACCGGGGCGCTGATCATGGGCCAAGAGGGTATCCGCGAAGCCTACACCACCGGGCGCGGCTCCATCACCCTGAGGGGGGTGGCCACCGTCGAAACCATAGAGCAGCGGGGCCGACCGGTTCGGGATGCCATCATCATCACCGAGCTGCCCTACCAAACCAACAAGGCAGCCATGATCGAGAAGATCGCCGAGCTGGTCAACGAGAAAAAGCTGGAAGGCATTGCCGACATCCGTGACGAGAGCGACCGCAGCGGCATGCGGGTGGTGATCGAGCTAAAGCGGGATGCCCAGCCGCAGGTGGTGCTCAACAACCTCTACAAGCAAACCCCCCTGCAGGCCAACTTCGGGGTCAACATGCTGGCCATCCTCAACGGCGAGCCGCGCACCCTGACCCTGCGGGACGCGCTGCAGGCTTTTCTGGATTTTCGGGAAGAGGTGATCGAGCGGCGCACCCGCTACGAGCTGCAAAAAGCCGAAGAGCGGGATCACCTGCTGCAGGGCTATCTCTTGGCTTTGGGGCAGTTGGATCGGGTGATTGCCCTCATTCGGGGAGCCGCCGATACCGCCACAGCCCGAGAGGAATTGCAGGCGGTGTTGGGCCTGAGTGAAGCCCAAGCCGACGGGATCCTGCAGATGCAGCTGCGCCGCCTCACCGCCCTGGAAGCGGAAAAAATCCAGGCCGAGCACGAAGACTTGGTGAGGCAAATTGCCGACCTGCGGGATATTCTGGCCCGCCGAGAACGGGTGATGCAGATCATCAGCGAAGAGCTGCAGCAGCTCAAAGCCCGCTTTGCCAGCCCGCGCCGTTCCCGCCTCTGTTTGGAGGATGGGGAGCTGGGAACGGATGATCTGATCGAAAATCGGGAGACGGTTATCTTTCTAACCGAGCAGGGCTATATCAAGCGCATGGGCCTTGAGGAGTTCCAGGTGCAGGGGCGAGCCACCCGCGGCAAAGCCGGCGCCCGCATCAAAGAAGACGATGCCATCGAACAGTTTTTTGCCTGTCGCAGCCACGACACCATCCTCTTTTTCACCAATCGGGGCGTAGTCTATACCCTGCCCGCCCACCAGATCCCCCAGGGGAGCCGCGCCGCCCGTGGCAGCGCCATCGTTCAGTTGCTGCCGATCACCCGGGAAGAGCGGGTTACGTCCATGGTGCCGGTGAGCCAGTTCAGCGACGACGAATATCTGGTGATGCTCACCCGCGGCGGCTACATCAAAAAAACGGCCCTCAGCGCCTTTGCCAATGTACGCTCCAACGGCCTGATTGCCATCTCTCTGGAAGAAAACGACGAACTGCGCTGGGTGCGCCGCGCCCGCTCCAGCGATGATGTGGTCATGGCGACCCGCCAAGGCATGTCCATTCGCTTCCCGGCGGATGACGAGCAACTGCGCCCTCTGGGACGGGCCACCCGGGGCGTGCGGGCCATTACCCTCAACGCCGGCGATGACATCGTCAGCATGGATATTATCTCTGCCGAATCGGTGATGGCTGCCGAGCGAGAGGGGGAGAAGCTGGCTAACCCTTGGGTGCTGGTGATCACCAAAGAAGGGCGGGGCAAGCGCTCGGCCATCGACAATTTCCGCCAGCAAAACCGCGGCGGCAAGGGGGTGATCGCCACCAAGTTCCGCCAGGCGTCGGACGAGCTGGCGGCCCTGCGCATCGTCAATGCCGAAGACGAGATCCTGTTGGTAACCGCCAGGGGCATTGTCATGCGCCAGTTGGCCAAGGCCATTCCCACCCAGTCCCGCGAGGCGACCGGGGTGCTGGTGCAGCGCCTGGATCCGGAAGACAGCATTGTGGGAGTTACAGTGGTACCCGCTGCCTTGGTTGCCGAGGAGGAGACCTCAGAAGCCAGCGCTTGATCCCCGGCCGTTACTTAGGTACGGCATTTGCCGCCGCAGAAGGGTGGGATCCCGTACCGGAGAGGGTGAGGATGGGGTGTTACCTTTGGGATAGCCCAAATTCCGGGAACGGCAAAGGCCTGTGGGATCAGGCCGAGCGCCCTAGTTTGGGCTACACCTGCTGTGTTTGTGGAGCTGGGTTACTCCATGGCGAGCCCGTTGAATTTCATCCCTGGTTTTGAGGCAGTGCAAACTCCGAGCCCCGACAACCGGCTCTGGCAATACCTGCAATCTCAGGATCCCAGCGTCTTTCAGGATATTGCCCGCAATTCTTCTCCGGAAGTGCTGGAGATCTTGGGCCACAACATCCGCAGCTTGGTGGGGAGCTTGCCCTCCGATCAATTCGGGGTTCAGATCATCACCAACCGCGAGAGCTTGGCCAAAATGCTCTCCGGCGCGATGATGGGCGGCTATTTCCTGCGGGTCATGGAGCAGCGCCTAGCCCTGGAGCAATCTTTGGGCAGTGCCTCCCAGCCTGCCAGCGCGGATCAGCCTTCGCCAGCAGAGGAGGAGGGCTAGGCTTGCAATCCACCTTTTAGCGCCGCCGAGGAGGTTCCATGCTGGATGCGGGTTTCCAGGCAAAGGGATCCCAGTTCAGCAGCCCACCGCGGCGGATTTTGGTTTGCCCGGATAGTTTTAAGGGATCCCTAACAGCCACGGCGGCGGCAGAGAGCATGGCCCGCGGGATCCAACAGGTGCTGCCGGAAGTCGAGGTGGAGCGGATCCCCTTGGCCGATGGGGGAGAGGGCACCCTAGAGGTATTGCTGCCGACGCTGGGGGGAGAGAAAAAGGGTCTGTGGGTCACCAGCCCCC